>NZ_KB291476.1:0-9054 GCF_000318315.2 Capnocytophaga sp. oral taxon 324 str. F0483
GGTATAGGAAGGGTATATAAATAATTGATTCATACTATAATACGACAGTGTTAAAAATGTTAAAATCGGGGTTTCGAGGCGAAAGAAAAAGGAAGAGGTGATAGGCCTTAGGCCATAGGCACTGGAAATAACATCCCCCTTTACACATACTCCGCTATTGCAGTGCACATACACAGCTGTTGCTGGGTTTCTTAAAAGGAGGTACGAGCTACAAGCTCGTACTAGCGAGAACGTTAGTCGTTAGGAGTTAGTAGCCCCCGTTCCCCCGAAGGAAGACAAGCCGAAAAAGTGATTTGTCGATTTGCTAATTGACAAATTTACTAATTTATTAATTCTTATGGTTCATCTATACCATTAGGATTTAAGCCTTTGCCACCTCCTGCTGTATAGCCACGGCTTTCACCGGTTTGCCAAGGAGATACCCAAAAAGCGTAAAGGTCGCCATTGGTAAGGTAGAACTTAAAGCGTACGGACTTCCCTTTGAGTGCTGTGAGGGTAGCGTTGTTTTTCCACTGTACACGTACCTTAGTGCCATCGATTTTTTGCAATACTACACAGTCTTTCTTAGTAAAACCTGCAATAGGAGAGCCGCTTTCGTCTAACACTTCTACTAATAGTTTTCCTTTCTTGACTGCCACATTTACAAAGAAGTATTCACCATCAAAACTGATTTTTTCGGTAGTGGTAAAAGCCTCTTTCTTGTCAGCTTTGAGCGATACAAAACCATCACGACGTAAGGTAGCCAAGCCGGTGCTCATACCGGCATCCCACCAGATATTGTTTTTAGAGCGACCACTACTGTAAAAATAAAGCGAGTCGCCTACAATAATAGGCACTCCATTCACCGACTGCATATTGCCGTAATTCCAAGCCCCTTCGGTAGAGTTTACCCCCATAAAAGACTGGTGAGTAGGGCGTGCAAAGTGAAAGCCATCACGACTATAACCTAACTGCACTTCGTTGCGCTTAGGCATCATCGCTTTTTTGCAAATGCCATTCTCAGGTCCTTGCCACTGACTATAAAAGCCGAGTATGATACTCTCATAGGCAATGGCATCGAAATTATAGATACCAGGAGCTACTTCGGGGTGGTCGGGGTGGCGTTTTTCTTTATCATCGGGGGTGAACCAGAATACTTGATATTTCTCGTGTAGCTGTCGACTCATCATATGAGCAAGACTTACAGCATCTTCTACATTAGTGTGCTCTAAATAAGAGCGCGAACGGTTAGATACCTCAGGCACCGAATAGCGCATACTAATAGCCCACCGATTGGTAAAAGGATTATAGAACGCCGAACAGCGGTCGGTAATACTACCTGAGTGTGCTACTCCTTTGTCCGTAAAGTGAATGCCATCGGGTGAATATTTCAACACGATTTGGTATTGAGCATAGTCGCTTTTGTACTCTATGTTATTCATCGCTTTGTATTCTACATTGAAGAACTTAAAGCGTTTAGCGGGGTCTTTTTCCTGTTTGTCGAGCCATACCGTGGCGGCATCACGGTTATTCACATCTACATAGTTAGTGCCAGGCACTATGTCTAACGAAGGTTTCGTCCAATGCTTACCATCAACCGATTCGGCATAGCAGGTAGCTAAACCGTGTTTGGCACCATTTGCCTGAGAGGCACCTGCTAAGTACCACATCTTAAACTTGTTATCTTGTTCGTCATACCACACTCCATCGCTAAAAGGAGCAGCATAAGGATAGCCTTCCTTAGTTTTTTCCCAAGGTTTATCAGCTTTGAGTACTGGATTTTGAGCGTAGAAGCGCGGTGTGTGATAGACCTTTTGAAGGTGGTTTTCACTGAGCAAAAAGTCGTCTACAAACAGTTGTCTGCCCGTATTGATAGGAATAACCGCAGGCTTGTGCTGCAAATACGGCACGGGCATTTCTTTTCTCTCAGTAGGCTCTTCATAACGGGGTGGCCAGTGTGAAGGTAGCGTTATACCGTTATGAAGTACCTGACCGAAAGACTTCATACATAAAGTAATTAAAAGTAAAAGTATTATTCTTTTCATTTGTCGATTTGTTAATTTGTCGATTGCCCCTATTCCCCCGAAGGGGGGCAAGCCGCAAAAGTGAGTATTTATGAGAAAGATTGTTCTAATACGAAATTTTGGGGTTAACCTCATTTACTAATTTGTCAATGGCCCCCGAACCCCCGAAGGGGGACAAGCCACAAAAGAGTGAACTATACGGGCAATATAAGAATTAGGAGGTTCATTTGCTCATTTGCTAATTTTCAAAATTGCTAATTTTTACGGTTCATCTATACCATTAGGATTTAAACCTTTGCCACCTCCTGCTGTATAGCCACGACTTTCACCGGTTTCCCAAGGAGATACCCAAAAAGCGTAGAGGTCGCCATTGGTAAGATAAAATTTAAAGCGTACGGGCTTGCCTTTGAGTGCTGTGAGAGTAGCATTGTTTTTCCACTGTACACGCACCTTAGTGCTGTCGGTTTTTTGCAAAACTACACAGTCTTTCTTAGTAAAACCTGGAATAGGAGAGCCACTTTCGTCCAACACTTCTACTAATAGTTTGCCTTTCTTGACTGCTGCATTTACAAAGAGGTATTCACCGTTGAAAGATACCTTTTCGGTAGTGGCAAAAGCCTCTTTCTTATCAGCTTTGAGCGATACAAAACCATCGCGTCGCAAGGTAGCCAAGCCTGTAGAGGTATGGCTATCCCAGAACACATCGCTAAGCCTACGACCGCTGGCGTAGAAGTAAAGCGAATCGCCTACAATGATAGGCACACCATTTACCGACTGCATATTGCCCCAGTTCCACGCTCCTTTAGTTTCGTTCACATTCATAAAGGGTTGGTGAGTAGGGCGAGCAAAGTGAAAACCATCGCGACTATAACCCAATGAAATCACATTACGCTTTTGTATCTTATCCTGCTCGCATACTTTGTTTTCAGGTCCTGCCCACGCACTGTAGAAACCGAGTATGATACTCTCGTAAGCAATCGCATCGAAATTATAGATACCAGGCTCTACTTCGGGGTATTTCTCGTGGCGTAGCTCTTTATCATCGGGGGTAAACCAAAAGTGTACGTACTTATCACGGTCGTCTTTGCGTATGCGGTGGGTTACCGATACAAGAGTCTCAGGGTCTGAATGTTCTACATAAGCACGTGAACGGCTTGATACGGGGGTGCCATAGCGCATACTGATGACCCATTTTTTAGTGAAAGGGTTATAGAAAGCAGTAGAACGATCGTATATATCACCTGACTGCGCTACCCCTTTACTCCAATGAATACCATCGGGAGAGTATTTGAGTACAAACTGCCAACGGCGGTCGGACGGGCGACGTTCTACATTGAAGAGTTTCCAGCGTTTGGCAGGGTCTTTTTCATTGCGGTCGAGCCATACGGTAGCTGCATCACGGTTAGATGTCTCTACGATATTGGTATTGCCATACACCCCTACACTAGGTTTCACCCAGTGTTTGCCGTCGGTTGATTCGGCATAACCGGTGTAGAAAGTCTGCGGGTCTTCTTTGTGCAACGTGCCTGCCCCAGTAAGGTACCACATTTTGTACTTACCGTCACGCTCGTCATACCATACCCCATCGCTGAAAGGCGAAGCATAAACCGCTCCTTGGGTGGTTTTCTCCCACTCTTTATCGGGTTCCAATACAGGGTTGCCCGCATAGTAAGTGGGGGTGTGATAGACCTTCTGCAAGTGGTTTTCGCTGAGCAAAAAATCGTCTACAAATAGTTGTCTGCCCGTATTGATAGGGATGACAGCAGGTTTGTGCTGTAAATAGGGCACGGGCATTTCTTTTCTCTCAGTAGGCTCTTCATAACGGGGTGGCCACTCAGCAGGTAGCTGAATGCCGTTATGAAGCTCCTGACCGAAAGACTTTACAAATAAAGTAATTAAAAGTAAAAGTATTATTTTTTTCATCATTACCAACCAGGATTATTATGTTGAATATAGGGGTTGCCTTCTACTTCATCTACGGGTAGCGGTAACCACTCGTTTTTGTGTTCTTGGAAGCCAAGGTAAGCCGAATTGTTATACTGTTTGAAATTGGGGTCACTACCCTCCAATTCGCGGAAACGTTGTACTAACTTGCCCCAGCGAAGGAGGTCGAAAAAGCGATGCCCTTCTTGGGTGAGTTCTAAGATGCGCTCGCGTTCTATCACGTTCATATCTACTGAAACCACTGCTGGCATATCTACACGGGCGCGCACTTGGTTTACAGCGTCTAAGGCACTCAATGAGCCTTGCGTACCACCATTTACTACCGCTTCGGCATACATTAGTAATACATCGGCGTAGCGAATTTCTATTTGGTTTAAGCCATTAGCCCTACCGTTCCACATATAGAAGTTATTACCAGGGTTATTAGTAGGTAGTGTCCAGTCGATACCCTTACGGCAAGCTGCTTTATACTTCTTAGCTTGTGCTTTGGCTACCCCAAAACCTTTGGTTCCATAATATTCCTTAAAAGTCTTATTGTCAAAAATACGCACTTCATCACCTGTACGGGCATTGATTTCTGGCTTGGTATCATCAAAAATCAAAGTGCCAAACATACGAGGGTCGGTATGACCTGAGGCATCTTTAGAATTAACAAAGGTATTGTAGACCCAATCGTGAATTACACTACTGCTGGCAATTTTATTGGTAGGAGGCAGATAGCCACGAGGGTCACGCCATACCCCACTGTTAGACAAACCTGGGTTAAAGCCTGTATTGGTTACATCGCCCAAAAATTGGAGTTCGAAAATAGACTCATCGTTGTTTTCGGTAGCGACTTTAAAGTTATCGTTATAATCGGCTACCAAGCGGTATTTACCACTAACAATAAGCTCATTGAACTCGGCAGCTGCCTCGTTGTAATAGGTAGCGGTACTGTTGCCATAATAGCGTTCAATACCCGAACGGTACAAATAAGCTTTACCGAGCAGAGCAATAGCCGAGCCTTTGGTTACACGTCCTACCGATTCACCTTTCCAAAAGCCTTTTTCGGGTAAAAGTTCTTTAGCACGTTTAAGGTCTGATATGATAAAATTCCAAGCCTCTTCAGGAGTTGCCTGAGGTTTGTAGTCTTTGGCAGAGGCTGGCAATTCTTTCATCAACGGGATATTGCGAAAGTTGAGAAATAAAAACCAGTGTGTATAAGCCCTTAAAAAATAGGCTTCACCCAAATAGGCATTTTTCAACTGTTGGTTCGTAAAGTTTACATTAGGAATTGCTTCTATCATTTGGCAGGCTTGAGAAGCTGCAGTATAGAAGAGCGCATAAGGTTGCACAATGGTATACCAAGAGCTGGATAGGTTAGCCGAATACTGACCAGGTTCTCCATAGTCGGAGCAGTCGCTACTCTCATCACCACGATTGATTTGCAAGCGCCCCGCAGTACCCATTGCACGAGGGGTAGTAATATAGGCATAGATACCTATTACCCCTTTATTAATGTTTTGTGGCGTATTGTAAAACCCATTTACGTCTTGTTGGTTAGGGTTGCTCGCCAATTCATCGAATGTTTTTTCGCAAGCCGTAAGCCCTATAAGACAGGCTGCAAATACAGCTTTATATACTATCTTTTTCATTTTGTTTTTAGTTTAGAAAGTGAGTTTTAATCCCATATTATACACGCGGGCATTGATAGCAGGAGCATTGGCTTCCAAGCCGTCAATACCTTTGTTGAACAAAGCGTTGCTACTTACCTCAGGGTCGTAAAGAGAATAGTTAGTGAGGGTAAAGAGGTTTTGAGCACTGCCATAAATACGCAAAGAGCGTAAGCCTCCTATCTTTTTGAGTAATGTTTCAGGAAAAGTATAGCCTATTTGCACGTTTTTAAGGCGCAAATACGAGCCATCTTCTATATAGAACGTACTGGGCAAAGCGTTCCCACCGTTGTAGTTATCGGTTTTAGCGATAGGCAACTTGGTATTGCGATTGGTAGGTGTCCAAGAATTTAAGGCATCTACAGGCGCATTACTATTATAGTTGAAGTACAAATCATACTTTTCGGCATTGAAAATTTCATTGCCTGCTACTCCTTGAAAGAAAGCGGTGAAATCCCAATTCTTATAATTCAAATTGAGGTTATAGCCAAAAGTGAAATCAGGAGTAGGGTTCCCGATTACTTGTTTATCGTCTTCTTTTAGCTGTTTAGCCAGCTTAGCAGTGCCGTCTTTGGCTTGATAAAGAAAATCGCCTTGGTCATTAATTCCTACTACTTTATAGCCCCAGAAAGTACCGATAGGCAAGCCTTCTTTAGTAATGGTAGGACGGTCGTTAAACTTAGCACTCATCAACTCTCCACGAATAGGTTGTACTCCTTCACCCAATGCCAACACTTTATTTTGCATATAGGTAAGATTGGTTTGAAAGTTAAGAGTGAAATCATCCCATTTCTTCCTGAATTCCAAAGAAAACTCTAACCCTTTGTTTTCAACCGAAGCCGTATTGTAATTGGGTACCGCTCCTTTGTTGATAGTGATAGTTTGCCCTGAAGAAGGTAGTGATTCGAGCGGTGCTAACAAATTGTTGTTGCGCTTGATAAAGTATTCGGCTGTGAAGGTGAGCATATTGTTAAGCACTCCTACTTCGATAGCTGCATTGGAGGTAATAGAAGTTTCCCACGTAAGGTCTTGTTGTGCAAAGCGAGTAACATAACCATACTGACGGCTACTACCGAAAATAGCTGGTACAGGACCATAAGCCAAGTTTAAGAAAGTATAAGGGTCGATAAAGTTAGCTCCCAATTCACCATAGCTGGCGCGTACTTTCAGTTTGCTGAGTAATTCAGTGTCGAACCAAGGCTCAGAATGGATATTCCAACCCACAGAAGCTGAAGGGAAATAGCCTACACGATGCCCTTTGGCAAATTTAGACGACTCATCACGGCGCAAGCTAAGCGATAGCAGGTATTTGTTGTTGTAGTCGTAATTCAAACGACCAAAGAAAGAAAGTAACGCACTATTTAGTTGGTTAGATCCTACTACCCCTTCGCCATTATACGTTTTTACGGTAGGGGCTCCTAAATCGTTCACCCCTGAACTGATAGAGTTTTTACGGTAAAAATCGCGCATCCAGCTGGTACCTAATAGCACATCGAAATGGTGTTTCTTTTGAAAAGTACGGTTAAAAGTGAGCAGATTATCAATAGTATAATTGAAGTGTTCCGCTCTACCTTCCGATAATGAAGTACGTCCTGTTTGATTGAGTTTGGCATCAGGAGTACCATCAGGATTAAAGAAGGTATTATAAGCAGGAGTGTGTTTATAGGTATTGGTATTTACATAAGTACCTGCTACATTTAGCTTATATTGCAAACCTTTCATCAGTTTAAAAGCTCCTGATAAACTTCCCGTAGCACTAGTGTTCCGGGTGAAAGCATCTTGTTTATAAATAGCTGCCAAGGGATTAGAAATATTACTATTGGTGATAGAATAGCCTTTTGAAGCAGCTGTAGAAATATAACGTCCATTTTCATCAGTTACAGGAATAGTAGGCATTTCGAGCGTACGAACACTAGGAGGAGCTACTTTCTTAGTATTGGCAATCGATAGTTTCTCTGTCAAGGAAAATCTACCCTTTTTGAAAGTAGAGTTGATACGTGCGTTGTATTTGTCGTATTCCGATTTGATGATAATCCCTTCTTGCCTTACATAGCCCAAGCTGGTGTTGAAAGTAGAGTTTTCGCCACCACCTGATACGCTGGCATTGAAGCTACTCATTGGCGCATTGCGGTAGTACAAATCTTGCCAATCGGTGCTACGGTTAGGGTCGGTAGGGTTTACGTTTTGAGGGGCACGGTCGTAAGCCGGACTGTTGTCGGCTACTTGATTAGCAAAAGTGCGCCATTGCTCAGCATTCATCATATCGAGCATTTTAGAAGGCGTTTGGTAAGAATAAGAAGCATCGACCTCTACTATGGTTTTACCACTCTTACCATTTTTGGTAGTAACGAGTACCACCCCATTGGCAGCGCGCGAACCATAGATAGCTGCTGCTGAACCGTCTTTGAGAATCTCTATCGACTCGATATCGGAAGGGTTGAGAGCATCGAGTCCATCGGCTATTGCTCCATCGATTACATAAAGCGGGGCGGTAGCTCCAAACGAACCCGCTCCACGCACTACGATATTTACCTCGGCACCCGCAATACCTCCGCGTTGCAAGATTTCCACCCCAGGTGTACGCCCTTGCAAGGCTGAAGCCACATTGGCAGTTACCTGCTTTTGCACCTCTTTAGCCGATACCGAAGATACGGCAGCCGTCATACTCGATTTCTTTTGAGTACCATAGCCTACGACTACCACTTCGTCGAGCTGTTGGTTTTCGTCTTTCATCTGTACGTTGATAAGCGAACGTCCATTGACAGCAATCTTTTGGGTAATCATACCTATATAAGAAATCTCCAAAGTAGCCCCACGAGGCACATTAGCAAGGGTATAATTCCCCTCCATATCGGTACTCACTCCTTGGGTAGTACCTTTCACTACTACACTCACTCCCATTAAGGGCTGATTACTGTCATCGGTCACTCTCCCCTTTACCTCGAGCGTTTGTGCCCATAAAGAGGAAGTACCCAAACATAGCAACCATAGGGTTACTATATTTCTAATTGTTAATAAATATTCATTCATACTTCCTACAGTTTTAAATCACAAGGTATATTTTTACATTATTTAATTTTACGGCGCAAAGTAAAATAAAAAATAACAATATAAACAAGTTTTTTATTAAATATTTTTATTTAAAAAGATGGATTTATGCTGCAAAAGCATACAAGTATCGGAAAATCAATTATTTAGTAAAATTACATTTTAGAAATAATTTTTTCTTATTCTCGCTTATGTAAAGAAAAAAATCTGATTAATGGTGAATGGTGAATGATTAATGGCTAATTGGGTCATACTTATTGTGAGAGGAGGGATAAAAATAGTAAATTGGGTGCGTAGAAAATGTAGGAATGAGGAAATTTGGGAATTAGTAAATGGGAAGGTTGAACCTGTCGGAAGGAAACGGAAAAGTTCGGAAGAGAGCTGAGAGAAAATTTGGTGAAAAAAGG
>NZ_KB291477.1:0-8884 GCF_000318315.2 Capnocytophaga sp. oral taxon 324 str. F0483
ACCCCACCCTTCTTACACCCTTTTTTCACCAAAAAACCTCTTAGCTTCCTTCTGAAAACCTTCGTTCCCTTCCGAAACCCCTAACCAGTCTCAACACATCGTTTTTTCATCTCAAACTTTGGCAAAGTTGAATAAACTGACAATACCTCCGCTGGTGCTTTTCTTGTAGCTCGCACCCCATTTGCTAATTCTCTCATTTTCTAATTTCCTAATTTACTCATTTTCTCTGCCTGTCGCTTTTACGTCGCAATTCCTAGTGCCTATGGCCTAAGGCCTCGCTCCTAATTTTTAACCCTTATCGTACTACGACTTGCTAATTTGCTAATTACGTCGTATCTTTGCACTTTATATCAAAAGTTTGTAAGGCTCCTGCCACCAAAAATGTATATCCAGCATTATAATATAGTAACCCCTTTAGGCTTCGACCTCCCTACCACCGCCCGTTTGTTACTGCGCGAACGCTCAGCTATCGCCCGTTATCCTATGTACGGACAGCTCACCGATGTTTGCCTTTCTAAGATTGGCGACGGAGCTATCGAAAACCGATTTCAGCAGGTGGTAGAACGTAATGACTTTTCACGCTTAGAAAAGCTTCTGCTCTTGGCAATAGCACCTATTTTCCATAAAATCAAAATCACCCCTCGAACCGCTCTTATCCTTTCCTCTACCAAAGGCAATATTTCAGCGCTTGCCGATGGCGATAGCGCTCCTCTGCTTTCAACTTTGGCTCAAAAAATGGCTAATGCCATAGGGGTAACTACTACTCCCATAGTCGTTTCCAACGCTTGTGTCTCAGGAGCAATGGCACTCTCGGTAGCCGATAGACTCCTGAAAGCCGATGCTTACGATAGTGCCATAGTATTAGCAGGCGATGAGATAAGCGAATTTGTGCTTTCGGGCTTTCATTCCTTTCAAGCGATGAGTGCACAACCTTGCAGACCTTATGATGCTCAACGCGATGGTATTACCTTAGGCGAGGCTACCGCAGTGGCTTATGTAACCCGTGAGGCAACAGGCGCTAAAGCACAACTTTTGGGTAGCAGTTCTATCAACGATGCCAACCATATTTCAGGACCTTCACGCACAGGCGAAGGGCTTTATTTAAGCGTCCTAAACGCCCTCGATGAGGCAAAGTTACGCCCTGAACAGATAGACCTCATCAACGCTCACGGCACCGGCACCCTTTATAACGACGAGATGGAGAGCACTGCCTTTATGCGCGCCGGACTCTTGTCTCCTCCGCTAAACAGCTACAAAGGTTATTTCGGTCATACCTTAGGCACATCAGGTTTGCTCGAAACCGTACTCACCATCGAATTTGCTCGCCATAAAATTCTCTTAAAGAGCCTAAATTATGAAACCTTAGGCGTTTCACAACCCATCAATGTACTAAAACAAACCCAACACACAGAAGTAAAACACCTCCTAAAAACCGCCTCAGGTTTCGGCGGAAGCAACACAGCATTAGCAATAAAAGTGATTAACGATTAGATATTTCCAAAATATCATAAGAAGTGTTTACAAATCGCGTTAGTATATTGGCGAAATATTTATATCTTTGCAGAAAATTATGAATATTATGGGAACAGATGTTTTAGAAAAGAAAAAAAAGCAAACTACCTCAGACATAGGTAGTAAAAAAATAGGTTTTGCTCTTATAATAGAAGAAAAAGAAGACGCTCATCAAGAAGAAAACCTAACTACTCTTATAAAAGAAGCCCAAAAAGTGGGAGCCGACCTTTATAAAAAAGGGTTAATTGCTCCTTGTAACCCTATCCGATAAAATGAAAAAGGTAATTTGCGATACGAATGTATGTAATAAGCCGTTACATTCTTAATAGTAGTGCAGAAATAACGATAACCATTGATGAAATTATAGGAATACAAAATATATGCATTACTCCTGTTATTTATATTGAATTGATGAATTGGCTCGCTTTCTATGAGGGTATCGAAAGGGCTAAGCGAATGAAGCTAAAAACAGTAATAAATAGCATTCCAGTAATTAATATCAACGATGATATTTGTAACGTCGCAATGAAACTTGTTTTCCAAAAACCTCATTCAAAAGTTGCCGACACATTGATAGGAGCTACTGCTATTTATTATGATATGAGTATCTATACCTTGAATAAGAAAGATTTTGAACTCATAGGAGCTCCCTTATATAGTATCACTTAAAATATGAAAACTTGTACGATAGAAAATAATACCATAACCCTCAACGACTCTGTGCTTTTCTCCGATAAAAGTACTTCTTTCGTCGATTTCTCCAAAAAAGCCCTCAAAGCCCTGCAAATGGATTATCCCAAGTTCTTCAAAATGGATAACCTCAGCAAGCTCGCTTTTTTAGCAGCCGAAGTCCTCTTGCGTCCGTTTTCGCAGTCGGAGAAAAATAGCGTTGCCCTTGTATTCGCCAATCGTTCTGCCAGCCTCGATACCGACCTTAAACATCAAGCTACTATCGCGAACCCACACGAATATTACCCCAGTCCCGCTGTGTTTGTTTACACCCTACCCAACATCTGTTTAGGTGAGATAAGCATACGCCACCAGCTGAAAACCGAAAACAGTTTTTTTGTATTCGATAGCTACGAGCAAGCTGAACCTTTCCTACAACAGTATAGCCAAGCTCTATTAGCCCAAGGCAAAGCTCAAAGTGTACTAATGGCGTGGGTAGAGTTCTTAGAGGGCGAATATAGAGCCATAGCAACTTTAATAGATTAGTAAAATTTGCCAATTAGCAGATTAGAAAATGTGTAACATCACAAACTTAGCCTAAATTTTAACTTTGGCTAAGTTATTTACAACAAAAATCAGTTATTTTTCATCACGTTTATAAAGAATTTATGGATTTATACAAAGAGACTGACCATCTTGTCAACATTTTAAAGCAGAAAGGACATACTGAAATAGCAACACAATTATCCGATAGTATAAGATATAGTGCTATAGGAACAGAAATATTAATGAAGATAAAGCATCATTTAAACGAGATTTTAAAAACACCTCAAAACTATGATGAAACCATAGTTTCTTTAGCTAAAAACATAGAGAACAGAATTACAAATGCTTTATAACCTTCATTGCACAATTTGCTAATTTCCAAAATTTGCTCATTTGCTAATTCTTCACTATCTTTGCCCCCTAATAATAACTTTTTATAATGGACGCACTTATTTTAGAACTCAAGAACAAAATTATTGAAGTACTCAACTTAGAAGAACTAACCCCCGAGGATATCGATGAAAACGAGTCCCTCTTCGGCACTGGCTTAGCCCTCGACTCTATCGATGCTCTCGAACTTATCGTACTACTCGACAAGAATTACGGTATCCGCTTAGACGACCCTAAAAAAGGAAAAGAAATCTTCCAATCGGTGAAAACAATGGCTGATTACATCACCGCTCACCGCACCAAATAGCGATGCCGAAAAAAGTAGTCATTACGGGAATGGGAATTAACTCTTCGATAGGTAATACTGTCGAAGAGCATTTTTATGCCCTTACCCATCGCCAAGCAGGTATCAGCAGGATTGAAAATGTAGAAACCATTCACGCCGACCACATCAAGGTAGGCGAAATCAAACGCACGAACGCTGAGCTTATTACTGCTTTGCGATTACCCGAAGTGAACGCCTATTCACGCACCTCTCTCTTAGGAATTATCGCCTTACAAGAAGCGATTGCCAATGCTGGTCTTACCTCAAAAGACCTCACTCATAGCGGACTTATTATGGCATCTACTGTTGGGGGTATGGATATGACCGAAAACTATTTCTTCCGCTATGGCGATGATGAACCCCTGCGGCGCTATATCACTACTCACAACATAGGCGAGGTAACTCACCAAATCGCCAATTATGTAGGCATAAAAGGCGTTGTAACTAGCGTGAGTACTGCCTGCTCTTCTTCGGCAAATGCCATCATAACAGCTATCAACCTGCTTCGTACAGGCAGAGCCAATTGCCTCATTGCCGGTGGTGCCGATGCTCTCTCTAAATTCACTATCAATGGCTTTAATACCCTGATGATTCTCTCTGATACCGACTGCACTCCTTTCGACCAACATCGCAAGGGCTTAAACTTAGGGGAAGCAGGTGCTTTTTTGGTGTTAGAAACCGAAGAAAATGCCCTACAACGCGGGGCTTCTATATTAGCAGAAATCAAAGGGTGGGGTAATGCCAATGATGCTTATCACCAAACAGCCTCCTCCGCCGATGGTGAAGGCGCGTTTTTAGCAATGCAAAAAGCCCTACAAATAGCAGGATTAACCCCCGCAGATATCGATTATATCAATGCACACGGAACAGCTACCGTAAACAATGATCTCTCCGAAAGTCGCGCCTTAATGCGTATCTTTGGCGAGCACGTCCCCGATTTTAGTTCTACCAAAGCCTTTACAGGGCATACTTTGGCAGTAGCTTCGGCAGTAGAAGCGGTATTTAGCGTTTTAGCCTTACAATACGGCGTGGTATTCCCTAACCTCAACTTCAGTACTCCAATGGAAGAAGTGCCTATCCGCCCACAAACCGAACTGAAATACAAACCTATACAGCACGTGCTTTCTAACTCCTTTGGCTTTGGAGGTAACTGCTCAACGCTTATTTTAGGTAAGAGGTAAGAATTGTCACGCCCTGAAATAGTTTTGCACTGAAAACAGTAAAAATATAACTGAACTAAGAAAAAATAATAGTTTGGCACAGTGATTGTTTTTCATTTTTTACTCAGTTGAAAAAGTTAAATTTCATTAATTATTTGTTTGTTTGGTTCTTATTTATAGGTTTGTACTCTAATCTTAAAAGTAATCATATTATGAAACAGACTCTTAAAAACAACTTGATAGTCGTATCGCTTTACATTTTAGCGGGATTTATCTTCAACGGATACCTACCTTATATGTTAGTTGTATTCCTGATACTATCGGCAACAGTTTCTTACTTTTTGTTCAGAAGAAAAAGTAAAGAGGAAACACGCAAGGGATTATTACTTATGCACGCTCCTTTTCTGTTAATTTTAATGGTAGCTGCTTTGTTTCTCAACAATATAAGGGTAGTACTTCCTTATTTGCTTTTTGTACCTGCTGTTGTATATTTGGTATATTGTGCTATATTTTCAGAAAGAAAAGTTCTGTTTTTTGCAGGAATCATAGCCTTATCTATTATTAGTGTAGTTACCTACAACGAAATTTCAGGAACAAATGAAATATTTGATGTAAGCTACTACTCGAGATTCATTACACAAAAATAAAATTAAGAAAAACCCGATTTATTACCTAAAGTCGGGTTTTTTATTGCTTTTTATAAGGGAAGGAGTAGATATTCTTCACTTTTTTCAACTACTTATATCTCTTATCTCTTACCTATGTTACAATTATTCTATCATTCTTCATTAGAAGCGGGTACTGATGAGGCGGGACGCGGTTGTTTGGCGGGTCCTGTAACGGCGGCAGCTGTGATATTGCCCCCCGACTTCAAAAACGACCTCCTCACCGACTCTAAACAACTCACCGAAAAACAGCGCAACCTCCTGCGACCTATCATCGAGCGCGAGGCAGTGGCTTATGCTGTTTGTCACGTACTCCCTGCCGAAATAGACGAGCTGAATATCCTCCGCGCTTCTATCACGGCTATGCATCGCGCTATTGCTCAGCTCAAAATAACCCCTGATTTTATAGCGGTAGACGGCAATAAGTTTTTGCCTTACCAGAAAATACCTTACGCTTGTGTAGTGAAAGGCGACGGCAAAATACAAACCATCGCAGCGGCTTCGATACTTGCGAAAACCTACCGCGATGCCTATATGGAAGACCTTGCCCAGCAGTTCCCTGAGTATCATTGGCAGCAAAACAAAGGTTATCCCACTCCCGACCACCGCAAAGCTATCGCCGAACACGGCACTACTGAGCACCACCGCAAAACATTTCAGTTACTGCCCGTGGAACAGTTGAGTTTATTCTAATAAAAATCCCTACAAAAGTTTACTTTCTTTTGTAGGGATTTTCTTATGTTATTACATTTTATGTATCCAGAATTCGGGGTTGAGGCGAGTAGTGTTTTTATATATAAAGAACTTCATTTCAGTCTTACCATTGCTATCGGTGAAGATTTTGCCAAGAGGCTCTTTGGCTTTTACCTTATCTCCTTTCTTTACATACACATCAGTGAGATTGTAATAAATAGTGATGTAGTTACCGTGTCGCACCTGCACCACTTTGTTACTTCCTGGTATCGATTGTATGGCTGATACTTCTCCTTCAAACACACAACGGGCTTCTGAACCTTTTTCAGTAGCAATGGTTACCCCATTATTGTAATGTTGCAACTCAGGATATACAGGGTCGTAATACACCCCAAAACCTTGCGATTTATAGCCCTTTGCCACTGGCCAAATAAGATTACCCTTGTTGGCTTCGAAGCTATCGGCTACTTTACGCGATTCGGGAGTAAGTACAAAAATAATTTCAGTATTAGAACCTGAGGAAGGAGAAGAAGTAGTTTTAGGAGCGTTTTTTCCTCTGTTTAAAGCAGCTAAACGCTCTTTCTCACGTTTATTTGCCTCTATAATAGCTAAACGAATCAGGCGCTGTATTTCGCGGTCGATAGCGTTAGCTTGTTTTTGTTTTTCGCGTATCTGTGCTTCATAGTTACGTTCTGCAGCACGGATATTGGTAGCCAACACTTCCAATTCCTTTTTCTCAGTCTCCAAAGTGGCTTGCTCTTGGCGTTGCTCTTCCAATACTTGGTTTTTAGTATTGCGTTGGGCTACCAAAGTATTGTTGATAGTCTTTATTTTATCAGTCTTTTCTCGTATGAGGCTCACCTGCTCTTTGCGATAGTTGGCATACTGTTTCATATAAGCCAATCGCTTGTAGGCTTGCGAAAAACTTTCGGAAGAGAGCAGGAATAACAATCGGTTTTGTGCCGATTTACTTTTGAACGACTGTTTGATAATCTTAGCGTATTCGCCTTTGTGATATTCCAATTCTTTTTTGAGGGTACGCAGTTGTTCCTCGTTGTCAGCTATTTCTTTGGAAAGCAAATTCGCCTGTTGCTGATTGATTTGTATTAGGCGTGTGCGCGCTAATATCTTCTCATTAGCAACTTCTATCTGCTGAATGGTAGTTTTGTGTTGCTGACTTTGTTGTTGGCGTAAAGCGGACATCTGCTTGATTTGTTCGAGCAGTGCCTTCTTGCGTTGTTCTAATTCTTTTTGCTTAGTTTGCGCTGTAAGGAGTAGCGGAAAGCAAAGCAAAAGCAGTGTGATTTTTAGTATATTCATAGGTCGTAGCACGACGGACAGTTTAACGTATTTTCAACTTTGGTAAAGTTTGAGACACATTTGTTACTTGTTTATTGTTATTTCTTTCATTCCCGATGGGATTTTAAAAGGAAAGGACAGTTTTTTATCTAAATCCAATCCTTTGAACTCTAAAGTGATTTGGGTGCTATTCTCTCCCTCGCTGGCAACTATCTTAATGGAGAGAGGTAATAAGAGTTCCCCCACTTGCTGATAGCTGTAAGTTGCTATTGCCTTTTGGTTTGCTCCCAAATGATTTACTTCGGTAACCTCCACACGGTAATTATCAGGGAAAAAGCGGTAAATCACTTCTACGGGCGACTCGCCGGTGACTTCAATATTATAGCGGTTGTTGTCCTCAGGGAGGAGCTTGATAAAACCTTCGCTTTTAAAGTTGAGACTGTAAAGCGCATTGCCTAATAATAGGTTCTGCAATTCGTTAAAACCTACATCAATGCCTAACAGTTTGCTGATATAGCTAAAATCACCGCTGAAAAAAGAACTGTCTAAACGGTTATAATATTCGGCTTTTTCGGGGGTGATGAGTGCTTTGGCTACTCCCAAAGGAGCGGATATCCATATTGTTTTGTCTTTCTCCATACGGAAAGATAGAGGCAAACTTTGCTCATTCTTACCGTCTTTATAAGTTACTTGCAGGTTAGCGCTAAGTGTTTTAAAATCAGGAAACGATTTTAGGTGGCGGTTGATAATTTCTTTGGCTTGTTTATCAACGCTTGTTCTGCCAGCGGGGGTTACCACTGCTTGTTTGGTTTTACAGCTCACCAATAGCAAGACTGTAAGGATTAAGATGATTTTTTTCATAATATGTTATTTCTCAATGAGACTATTTGCTTAATTACCTCCGGTGCTTCCGAAGCCTCCGGCACCTCTTTCAGTTTGTGAAAGCTCGGTTACAGTTTCAAAAGTGGCTTTCTCATACTTGGCAAACACCATTTGGGCAATACGGTCGCTGTGGGCAATGGTAAAGGGTTCATTGGATAGGTTTACGATAGGAACTTTTACCTCGCCACGATAATCACAATCGATAGTACCTGGGCTATTGATTACTGTAATGCCGTGCTTGATTGCCATACCGCTACGCGGACGCACTTGTGCTTCATAACCTTCGGGTATTTCTAAGAATAAGCCGGTAGGCACGAGGGTGCGCTCTAAGGGTTGTAAGGTGATGTTACTGTTAGGCAAATTAGCTCTTAGGTCTACGCCTGCAGCTCCTTCGGTTTGATATGAAGGGAGCTCGTTATTTGATAGGTTTTTTATTTTTACTGTCATTTTTTAGTGGGTTTCAACTTTGGTAAAGTTTGCGGTGTTTATTACTAATTACTTGTTGCGCCACAATTCTTGCGGTGTATTCATTCTTGATGTTTTCTTTTATTATTGGGTGCAAAGATACGACGTAATTAGCAAATTAGCAAGTCGAAGTACGATAAGGGTTGAAAATTAGGAGCGAGGCCTTAGTCCATAGGCACTAGGAATTGCGACGCAAAAGCGATAGGCAGAGAAAATGAGGAAATGAGAGAATGAGGAAATGAGAAAATGGGGTGTGAGGTTGTATTAGAGGAATGAGG
>NZ_KB291477.1:8904-9192 GCF_000318315.2 Capnocytophaga sp. oral taxon 324 str. F0483
AGGTATTGTCAGTTTATTCAACTTTGGCAAAGGTCGTAGCACGACGGGCGAGTGCGAGTCGCACGGGCAATTATTCAAATCAGGACTGCGCCTTGTGAAGTAACTTTTTAGAACATCAACTTTAGCAAAGTTTAAAACTTTGCCAAAGTTTGAGATGAAAAAGTGATGTGTTGGGACTGTTAGTAGAATTCGGAAGGAAACGAAGATTTTCAGAAGGAGACTAAGGGGATTTTGGTGAAAAAAGGGTGTAAGATGGGTAGGGGTAGCTTATAGAGAGCTTATAGGAAG
>NZ_KB291477.1:9212-14826 GCF_000318315.2 Capnocytophaga sp. oral taxon 324 str. F0483
AGTATAGTATAACAGCATTAAAAATGGTAAAAACGGGGTTTCGATGCGAAAGAAAAGAGAAGAGGTGCTAGGCCTTAGGCCATAGGCAATAGGGAATAACATCCCCCCTTTACATATACCCAGCTGTCGCTGGCTATCTTCGAAGGGGGAATGTAGGGACGGGAAAGGGGTGAGGTCGTAGCACGACAGGCAATTGAAAGTAGCACGACAAGCAATTGAAAGTAGTACTACAGGTGATTGAAAATAGTATTTTATTACATCGAATTGAGGTTAAATAAGGGTAGAAAATTTCTTTAAAAAGAGATACAAATGATGGCTATTTAGTTATAAATATAACAAGAGGAGCTTTGTTATTCTCATTTTACTTTGTTTTGGCATAGTTTTGGTGAATAGGTAGATATGGCGTATTGGTACATTTAGAAATCTTTTGTACTTTTGCGCCCCAAAGAAGTATTATTTTAAATAGAACTTTATTATGAAAAGAATCATAGCTATTGCCTTATTAGCTACTACTGTCGCTTTTGGGCAGAGTCAGAAAAAGAATGGTTGGGAGCGTGCTCAGCTGAAAGGGAAAGTAAAAACGGTTGTACAATCGGGTATTCAAATTGGTGAAAACGGAGAAGAAATACCGATGAACTCTGAGCTTTTTTCGCAGTTTGACAAAAAGGGAACTGTTGTGAAAATGCAATCGAAGCAAAATGGAATGACGATTAAATTCGTGGATGTGTATGACAAAGACGGGAATATGATAGAGTCGGCTTCGAGAGATGATTCGAACACATTGCTTTCTAAGAATGTGTATGAGTACGACGAAAAAGGTAACCTTACCAAGCACGATGTAGAGACGCCCGACGGGAATATTTTTATGAGCCGAATAAATGTTTATAACGAACAGAATCAGCTTGTAGAACGCACGGATTGTATAGCAGGAATGTGCCAAGATAAAACTACTTATAAGTATACTCCTGAGGGGAAACTATCGGAAGAGTCTAAATTTACAAAGGACGAGCTTACCAGCAAAACGGTATATACTTACGATGCCAAAGGGAATATGGTAGAAAAACAAGTGTTTGACAAAGATAACGCTTTGAAACAGAGAGTTGTTTCAGCTTTTGATAAAAATGACAATGAGGTGGAGGTTAAATACTTTGACAAAGATGGTAACGTTACTAAAACAGAGACTTACGAGTTTGTGTATGACAAGAAGAACAACTGGACAAAGAAAACAATGTCGGTTAACGGTCAGCGTGTAACGATTTTCACACAGAAGTTGAAATATTTTTAGGAATAAGAAGTTTTTTTAATAACATAAGGGTTGGCTTACGAAGGTGAGTCAACCCTTATGTGTTAAGAAGGGGGATATTTTTATATAATTCAAAATATTTTTGTATCTTTGCACTGTGGAAGGCTGTGTTTAATAGCTATAGAACTGTGGCGCGGTAGGCATTACGTAGTCGTAGTGCGACGGGCTATTAGGACTTTGACAAAAGTCGTGGTAAAGCAACGCTAACTACTAAGGATTAAAAACGAACGATTAATAATATTCGACATATGAGAAAAATACAAATGGTTGACCTTCAAGGTCAGTATGAAAGAATTAAAAATGAAGTACAAGCTTCTTTTGAAGAAGTACTCAACACCACCGCTTTTATCAACGGTCCCCAAGTACAAGCCTTCCAAAAAGAATTGGAAAACTATATGGGCGTGAAACACGTAATCCCTTGCGCCAACGGTACTGATGCCCTTCAAATCGCTATGATGGGTCTCGGACTCAAAGAAGGCGATGAAGTTATCACTGCCGATTTTACCTTCGCTGCAACTGTGGAAGTGATTGCCCTACTGAAACTTACCCCTGTATTGGTAGATGTGTATGACGATACTTTCGACATCAACATCGAGGCTATTGAAAAAGCGATTACTCCCCGCACGAAAGCTATTGTACCCGTGCATTTGTTCGGTCAGCCAGCCAATATGGAAGCTATTATGGCTTTGGCTAAAAAACACAACCTCTTTGTGATTGAAGACAATGCGCAAGCCATTGGTGCCGATTATACTTTTGCTGACGGACACAAACAAAAAGTAGGAACTATCGGTCACGTGGGGGCAACTTCTTTCTTCCCTTCTAAGAACCTCGGTTGCTACGGCGACGGAGGGGCTATCTTCACTAACGACGACGACCTTGCTTACACTCTTCGCGGTATCGTAAATCACGGTATGTATGTGCGTTATCACCACGATGTAGTAGGCGTAAACTCTCGTCTCGACTCTTTACAAGCAGCAGTTTTGCGCGCCAAACTCCCTCACCTGAACGATTATAATGCCCGTCGCCGTGAAGCTGCTCGCAAATATACAGAAGCGCTGAAAGGCAATCCTCATATCATTACCCCTGTAATCGCAAAAGGTAACGACCACGTGTTCCACCAATACACTCTCCGTATTACCAATGGCAAACGCGATGAACTCGCTAAGGTTTTTGGTGAGAACGGAGTGCCTTTTGGTATTTACTACCCTATACCATTGCACGCCCAAAAAGCCTATACCCGCAACTCTTATAACGAAGCTGATTTTGGCGTTACCAATAAATTAGTACAAGAAGTCATCTCTCTGCCTATGCACACCGAGCTTGACGACGAGCAAATAGCGTTTATCACAGAATTGATAAAGAAAACAGTGTAATTGTAGGTCGTGGTAGGACAAGCAAAAAGACAGAATAGCTAATAACTAAAACAAAAATAATGAGTCAAAAAATTCCTTGGCAAGAACGCCCTGCGGGTTGTACCGATGTAATGTGGCGTTATTCTGAAAACCCTATTATCGGTAGGTATGATATCCCTACCTCTAACAGTATTTTTAACTCGGCTGTTGTGCCTTTTGGCGACGGCTATGCAGGGGTTTTCCGCTGCGACAACAAAGCAGTGCAAATGAACATTTTTGCTGGCTTCAGTAAAGATGCTATCCACTGGGAAATCAACCACGAACCTATCGTGATGAAAGGTGGTAATACTGATTTCTTACATTCTGAGTATAAGTATGACCCTCGCGTTACTTTTATCGAAGACCGCTATTGGGTAACTTGGTGTAATGGCTATTGTGGCCCTACTATCGGGATTGCCTATACTTTTGATTTCAAAGAGTTTTTCCAATGCGAGAATGCCTTTTTGCCTTTCAACCGCAACGGTGTGCTCTTCCCTGAGAAAATCAACGGTAAATACGCAATGCTTAGCCGCCCAAGTGATAACGGACATACACCTTTCGGTGATATTTTCATCAGTTATAGCCCCGATATGAAATACTGGGGTGAACACCGCTGTGTGATGAAAGTAACACCTTTTATAGATAGCGCCTGGCAATGTACCAAAATAGGAGCAGGGGCTGTGCCTATCAAAACAAAAGACGGATGGCTATTGTTCTATCACGGGGTAATCAATACTTGCAACGGTTTCCGCTATTCTATGGGGGCTGCTTTGTTAGACTTTAACAATCCAAGCAAGGTAATCGCTCGTACACAGCCTTACCTCTTGGCGCCTGCCACTCTCTACGAAACTACCGGCGATGTGCCTAATGTGGTATTTCCTTGTGCTGCCTTGCATTCTATTGAAGAAGACAAAGTAGCAGTGTACTACGGTGCTGCCGATACAGTAGTGGGCGTTGCTTTCGGACGTATTTCCGAAATCGTAAAATTCACCAAAGAAAACTCATTGTAATCAGATAAATATAACAAGTGAAAAAGCGCAAGCCGACGGCTTGCGCTTTTTTTATTGCCCCTTTTTTACTACCTTTGCGCCTTGTATCGTATTTGTCATTCGTAATTCATCATTAAAATGTACACATTCTCTCTTTATATCATCAAGGCAATCCTCCCCCTCGTTGCCCTATTCAACAAAAAAATACACCTCTTTGTAAGCGGACGTAAAACCGTATGGACTACCCTTACCGCCAAACTCGACCCTCATACCCGCTATGTGTGGATACATACCGCTTCTCTCGGCGAGTTCGAACAAGGCTTGCCCGTTGTTAAAGCCCTGAAAAAACAAGGCTATAAGATACTCATTACCTTCTTTTCTCCCTCAGGCTACGAGGTGCGCAAAAACACCCCCGATGCCGATATAGTGGTTTATCTTCCCCTTGATACACCCGCTAATGCCCGCAAGTTCGTGCAAATGGTAAATCCTGCAATGGCTATTTTTGTGAAATACGAGTTTTGGGTCAATTACCTTACCGAGCTCAAAAAAGCACAAGTACCCACTTATTTGCTCTCCGGTATTTTTCGCAAAAATCAAATCTTCTTCAAGCCTTACGGCGGAATGATGCGCCAAGCCCTGCATTCTTTTACTCATTTTTTTGTGCAGAACGAGCTTTCTCAGCAACTACTTAAAAACTTAGGCTTCAATAATGTAACTGTCAGTGGCGATACCCGCTTCGACCGTGTAGCCGAAATATTGGAACGGGACAACCATTTAGATTTTGTAGAGCAGTTCAAAGGAAACAATCTATGTGTGGTCTTCGGTAGTTCGTGGGCTACTGACGAAGACATTTACTTGCAATATATCAACACTTGCACTGCCCCAGTGAAGTTTATCATTGCCCCTCATAATATTCACCCTACCGATATCGCAGAACTCAAACACAACCAGCAGAAGTTAAACCGTAAAGTTGCCCTATTCTCCGAGAAAGACTCTCTCAACCTTTCTGATTACCACGTACTCATCATCGATACCATAGGCATTCTCACCAAAGTGTATAGCTATGCCGATATAGCCTATGTAGGAGGCGGAATGGGCACTACGGGCTTACACAATGTCTTAGAGCCCGCCGTATTTGGGGTACCTGTAATCATCGGTAAGAATTATGAAAAGTTCAATGAAGCAAAGGAGTTAGTCACCTTAGGAGGCGTTCTCTCCGTAAGCACTAAAGAAGAATTCGCCCAGGTGATGAATAACCTTGTTACTTCACCCGAAAAGCGCATCGCTATAGGCAATATCAATCGCCAATATATAAACGAAAAACAAGGCGCTACTAAGGCTTTTTTACAAGCAATAACTTCGCCTTAGCCTCGCCTTACCGCCTCTTTACCTGTCTCCACATTCCCCTTCGAACGGAAGTCCGCGAGAGCGGAGTATGTGAATAGGGGGAGGTTTCCTCCGCTTTTCCGTCCCTACATTCCCCCTTTGAACGGAAGTCCGTGAGAGCGGAGTATGTGAGTAGGGGGATGTTTCCTCTCTAGTACCTATGTCCTAAGACCTCACACTTCATCATTTACTAATTTACTAATTTGCAAATTCTCTAATTATCCTTTCCCTTTTCCATCATACTCTCCCCCTAGTGCCTATGGCCTAAGGCCTAATGCCTTTTCTCTTTCTTTCGCCTCAAAACCCTGTTTTTACCATTTTTAATGCTGTTATACTATACTATTTATCAATCACTTATATACCCTTTCTATACCAATCGTCCAAGATTCGTATAAGCTTCCTATAAGCTAACTCCACCCTTCTTACACCCTTTTTTCACCAAATTTTCTCTCAGCTCTCTTCCGTTCTTTTCCGATATCTTTCGAAAGCTCCTAACAGTCTCAACACGTCCCTTTTTCATCTCAAACTTTGGCAAAGTTTAAAAC
>NZ_KB291478.1:0-5961 GCF_000318315.2 Capnocytophaga sp. oral taxon 324 str. F0483
TTATAAAGAGCAATTCTGATAAAGAATTGCTCTTTTTTTTATTTGCTTATTTCTAATAATGCAAAAAAATAAGGAGTAAAACTCCTTATTCTACAATCTCTATATCTACCTGTATCAATCCTTTGTTTTTATTGTCAGTGATTTCCATAAAGGCGCGTTTAGAGAGGTCGAGTTCTCTCCCTTTGGTAAAGGGGCCTCTATCAGTAACAGTAACAACTACTGATTTGCCATTTATCCGATTGGTAACCTTTAGTTGAGTACCAAAAGGCAACGAGGGGTGTGCCGTGGTGAGCTTACTATTGCTAAATACAGCCCCACTAGCAGTTTTTCTTCCATTGAACTTATCGTGATAATAGGTAGCTGTTACATTCGTCTTATATATGCCTGTTTTTATATTCGCAGTTTTTGTAGCTGCTTTTTTCCCGTGAGAATATCTATGGCTATCTACAGTGCTACAAGCCTGTAAAGCTAATAGTCCTATAAGGCATATTGCTATTTTCAAAAAGTTACTCTCCATATATTTTCTTTTTTAGTTTATGTTTCTTTTCTAGAAGTAAACGATGCTTTACTATTGCAAAGCATAGTTTTTATATTACTTAAAATGTGCTTTATAAGTTACCTACTTTTAGTACCCAAATGTTAGAGTTTTTAAATTCAGGACGTTTCAGCAAGTTGAGCAATGTTTCACCTGCTTCTCCGCGCGATTCATAGGCTCTATCAATATAGATATAGTGCATACCATTTTCTTTATTCTTAAATGTGAATACTTTGATACCTAAATTCTCTATATCTCGTCTCATTTGGTAAGCTCCTTTAGGATTTTGGAATACTCCTGCAATCACATAATAGCCTTGTGCTATACCCTCTATTTTTGGGTCTTCTACCACTCTTATGCGCTTGTCTAATTCTTCTTGAACAGTAGGTGTTTTAGTTGTTGTTTTAGGAGTTTCTACCGTAGGTGTTTTTGTTTCTGTTACCGTAGGAGTTACTACCTTAGGAGTTGGAGGCGTTACCACAATAGGTTCAGTAGGAGTGGTCTTAATTGGTTTCTTAATGTGATGTTTGCCACCAAACTGATAAGAAACTACCACATCATAACTACCACCCAATTCAGCTACATAATTAGCAATGGTTTGTTCGTAGCCAAATCCTACGCTCAAGTGGTTAGTCACGTTGAAGCCTAAGCCACCGAAAGCTCCATATTTTTGGTCATAACCGGCGTAAGCCCAACCCAGAGGAACGTCCAACATCACGTGTCCGCCCATTTGAAAATTATCTTTGGTTCTCTTAGCCTTAGCATATATACTGAAAAAACCATCTTCTAAGAAATCACTGCGAGAATCCAACTCTTTGCGATACATCACGTGAGCGGTGAGCGACTTTTCATTAAAAGGCACTGCCATTTCTCCTGCCGAAAACGAATAGTCTAAGAGGTTCTCCGCGGTAATACCAAAATGCCAGAAGTTAAAGTTTACATCTACCCCTGGTTGTAAGTTGATGATACTCGTAGGTTTCGCATTCTCTATCAAAGGGTCTTGCACGTTTACGCGCACTTTATTTCTGTCGATACTACTGCGGGCAAACACTACGTTTAGCCCTAAGCGCAAAAAGTTATCATCTGATATCTCTACTTGATGTACGTAGTTCCCTAGTATACCTATATTGGCAAATATCCCTGCTGTACGTTGGAAAACTAACCCGTGTGCCATATTGTTGCCATCGTAGTAATCATTCTTTCTACCTGCATCGCCACCCCACTTCTTACCATAAGAGAGCCCAAAGGTATTGAACTTATCTTCCTTAAAGCCCATCCACTGGTTGCGATGAAAGAAGGTAATTTGCGACTCATTCTTGCTAAATATTGGAAACGCAGGGTTCATTAGGTAGGTGTTGTATTTTACAGCCGTATGTCCAGGCATTTCGTAGGGTAGGTAATTACCATCACTTTGTGCAAATAAAAACTGAACACTAAGCGCCAACACTGTTATCGTTATGTTATGTACTATCTTCATCGTCAATTCTTATTTAAGTATTGTAATGGTTCCTTTCTTATCCACGCTTCTCGTTTCGCCGTTTTCGGTAATCTCACCTTTGAGGGTATAGATATAGATAAGCGCACGCTTGCCAAGGTCATTGAAAGTACGCTCATCAGGCCAATTATTTTGGTAGTTGTTTGTCGAGAGTACTTCTTTACCTTCTTGTGAGTATATCGTTACCTTCACTTTCGGAGTGAGGTATACCGACGGTATTTCCCACTTATCGTTAATACCATCGCCGTTAGGAGTTACCACATTAGGCACTTCCACCACTTGGTAGATATTCAGTTCAAAAGGCAATATGTTCTCGCCTGCTGCCACGCACGACTCCTCTTTCAGTGTATAAGAACCCGACATATCCTCAGAGGTCACCTCCAAAGTTGTGCCGTATTTCACCGTGCCGTCGTCTTTTGTCCAGCTGAATTTATTACCTCCTTCGGCAACTAATCTATCACCTATACGCACGTCGAACTTGCGCTCTCGTGCTGTACTGGTTTGGTATACTTGTTTCACAGGAGCAGTGCCTTGACTGTCGCGCATTAAACTCAATTTCAAACCGCCTACTTGGTAGTTCTTCACTTGTATATGAGCGCGTTTAGGGCAACCGCCGTTGTTAATTTCTAAATAGTATTCGCCTATTTCGTTCACGCTTGCCGTAGGGTTTTCACTGCCTATGGGAGTGTCGTTAGTGTAATTGGCACTCGTTACTTTCTTCCATACGTATGAAAAACTATCGGCTATTGATGAGTTAGGGTCGAAGCTATCAGCAGCTACGGTAAGACTAATAGTTCCTCCTTGACAAAGGTATACTGTTCCCTTCGCACCGTCAGCCGACGATATTTCAAAATCGGGGATAGGAGTAAACGCTACTGGTTTTTCGTCCGAAGTCTTGATAATCGTACCATAACTAACCCGCACTGAATATTTAGCCGATTCTGAGTTGCCTGCGCGCGACACGACAAACTGCTGTCGGGTTTCGCCTGGCACATTGTTACTGTCTTTTTGCCATTGGAAGTTAAAGAATTGGTAATCTATTTTCTTTACTTCCACCTGTTCTCCACTACTGCTTAGCTGTACGGTTATTTTTTGTACTTCAAGAGT
Source organism: Capnocytophaga sp. oral taxon 324 str. F0483 (assembly GCF_000318315.2). Classification (NCBI taxonomy): domain Bacteria; kingdom Pseudomonadati; phylum Bacteroidota; class Flavobacteriia; order Flavobacteriales; family Flavobacteriaceae; genus Capnocytophaga; species Capnocytophaga sp. oral taxon 324. Next base: position 3,138 of record NZ_KB291478.1, read on the forward strand.
GGTTTGCGTACGGGTTTCACAGTTGGTAGATGCTACCGTTCCTACTCTCACACCTTTAATATCAGCAATGGTTTCAAAGTAAATAGGGGTAAGGCTGATACTTGTACCACACCTACCGCCATCGGTGATTTTTGCTTCGTATACGTCAGCCGATACAGGCGTATCAGTAACCGTATATTCCACACCCGTAACGCCTGTTATTACGGTGCCGTTTTTCTTCCATTCCACAGTAGGGTTGGTCATATTGTGCGATATTTTCAGTACCGTAGTTTTTGCAGGGTAGTAAATCTCGCGAGTGTTCATATCTTCCGCCCAACGCGCTGTGATAACGGTGCGCTTTGCCACTACCGAGTTGGACGTAGCGGGGCAACCTCCGCCCGTACCGCCTATGGTAGCGTAATACACTCCTGTGGTAGTTACCCCATATTCAGTCATTCCTACCCCTTGCGCTATCTGCGCACGGTCTTTAAACCAAGTGTAAGTAGCCGTAGGGTCGGCACCAGTGGTAACCGTAAGCGTATACACTTCTCCACAAAAATCCACATTGTCTACACTGTTGTTAATGCGCAACGCATTGCTGTCCTGCAATTGAATATCTAATACATTCGATTCAGGAATGGCAGGAAACCCCGAAGCCGTTATTTTTAAACGGTATTTGCCGTTTTGGGTAGCGCTGTTAAGGGTGATTTCTTGCGTGGTATTGATATCGGTAAATGTACCGCCCGTTTCTCTTTGCCATTGAAAAGTGAAAAACGAATAGTCGCTCGGGTCTATTGCAAGCTCAGTAGCACCCGATACGGCTGTGATTTTGTCTACCGTGAGGTCTATGCTGTTCGTCTCGCAGGGCTGATAAGAAGTTTTAGGCTTGATGCTCACCTTGAAGCTATCAGGGGCTTTAAGTTCGTACTCCTCAGTTTCTACCGTCGAGGCACAACTGCCCGTTTGGATTACTTGGGCTTTGTATTTGCCTGCGCTGGTGGCTACATAAGTATTGGCAGTTTGCCCCGGTATTTCCACCCCGTCCTTAAACCATTTGTACGAAGGATTTTGGGCAGTGGTGTTTATGCTGAGGGTACGCTGTTTGTTGGGTAACAATACATTGCCACCCGTGGTAGTAATATTAGCTTTAATAGCATCTTTATGTTTTATTTCTATTTCATTGGAGCGCACATCGCAGGCACTGCCGTTACCTATCTGCACGCGGTATTTACCTGGAAGATTATTGGGGGGCGACACCACATAGGTAGCCACCCCATTAGTTTCACCCAACTTAGTATTGTCGCGATACCACGTGTAAGTCTCATTGCCCGCAGGGGTAGCCGTAAGGGTAAAGCTTTCTGAGCTACATATCTCAGTAGCCGAACTACTCAACACCAACGACTGCCCACCGCCTGTAAGTCTTACAGTAATAGTATTCGATTTTGATTTGTTTTCACCAAGACACCCTCCACCATAGTCAATAGCAACCGTGTAACCACCTTCTTCGGTTACAGTTAGTTTTGGTCCTGTTTGATTTGGAATAGGAGTGCCTATTCCTCCACTTCCGGGAGTTTTTTTATACCAAACATAAGTATAATCAGAAATGTTTGTACTTCCAAAACTAGTAAAAATTTGTGCTACTGATATATCTAATGATTGACCGGGGCAAAGTCTTACATTACCTGAGGGAGTAGTTCTTAGCGCTTGATCTACATTCATATAATGAGCTTCAAATTCTTGTTTTGGGCTATTATCAATAGTGGCTATTAATTGACTTACAGGATTAGTAGTACGTACACGAATTCGGTATTTTTTACCATTTAAGTTCTTAGGAAAAGTTAGAAATGCATCAAAAGTTTGAACATTGTTTTCTGTCTTTCCTTTTGGAATACCATTAGTTTCATAAGGTAATACAACAGGATTATCAAAATTACCATTAGCGTCAGATAACTCAAATATATATTTGTTATCAGCATTCGGGAAAGGAGGCGACCAATGCACCTTAACTTTAAACCCATATGGGTCGTTTGGATTATTAGGATTAGGAATTTTTCCATTATTAGTTGCACTTACACAGGCAAAAGAGAATTTCATTTTTGCAGAAATTAATTTATTTAACTGTGCTTGTACCCCCTCAATACCAAAGAAGTATAAAAGCAGAAAAACACTTATGTATTTAAAAAAATTGCTTACTTTCATTTTAAAATACGAATTAAAACATTGCTAAAAATACTATAAATCATACCCACTGGGTACTATACACGGTGCAAAGATACAAAAAAGAAATATCTACACAAAATTAATTGTCCATTTTTTTTACACTCTCCTGTTACCTTTACTCAATATCTCTACCTGCTTTCTGTTATAACTCGCTGAAAATTATATACTTTTCGTTATATAATTCTCCTTCACATTCCCTATGTCATCGCGCTACTCCTGTGAAATTTTAAGCATCAATTAAGAATCTTTTAAGAATGTTTAACGCAAAGTTTATGCAGGTAAAAGCTAAAAGGTAAAACCACAACCGATATAATTCCCGTCTCTACATTCCCCCTTTGGAGAGGGCTAGGGGAGGTTTGTCAGCTTTTCCAGCTTGTCCCCCTTCGGGGGTTCGGGGGCTTACTGAATAAGAGAGTCGCTACATTCGCCCTCTTTGAGGAAGTCCGCGAGAGCGGGGTATGTGTAAAGAGGAATGTTATCCCCTAGTGCCTATGGCCTAAGGCCTAGTGCCTATTCCTCTTTCTTTCGCCTCGAAACCTTCTTTTTACCATTTTTTGTATAGTCGTATTATACTATTATTCAATCACTTATATATCCTTTCTATACCAATCGTCCAAGATTCGTA
>NZ_KB291478.1:5981-14955 GCF_000318315.2 Capnocytophaga sp. oral taxon 324 str. F0483
CGTCGTGCTACGACTGCCTGTGCGGTTCGCACCTTTGCCAAAGTTAATTATCAGTATAGCATTATCAGTATTTTTTGGTATTATCAGCATTATTCCCTACCTTTGCACCCTATTAAACACCTATCACCCATTCACCATCACCCATTCACCATTCACCATTAATCTTTTACCTTATGAACATACAATTACCTCATTCCACATTACAGTCAGGAAAACATCTGTTGCTCTCAGGCTCCAAGTCCGAAAGCAATAGAGTGCTTATATTGCAAGCGCTCTTCCCTGAACTCACTGTGCAAAACCTCTCCACTGCCGATGATACCCTACTGCTACAACAAGCTCTTAGCTCTCATACAGAAGTGGTAGACATTCATCACGCAGGTACTGCAATGCGCTTTCTCACCGCTTATTTTGCAATACAGCAGAGCAAAGAAGTACTCCTCACAGGTTCCCCCCGAATGAAAGAAAGACCTATACACCTATTAGTAAATGCATTACAACAGTTAGGTGCCGATATTACATATACTGAAAAAGAAGGATTTCCATCTATATATATAAGAGGCAAAAAGCTTACTAACAACGAAGTACATATCCAAGGCAACGTCAGCAGTCAGTACAGCTCAGCTTTATTGCTTATTGCTCCTGCTTTGCCTAACGGACTCACCTTGCATTTGGAAGGCGAAGTTACCTCTCTGCCTTACTTAAAAATGACTACCAATCTCTTAGCTCATTGCATAGGACAAGAGCAAGTGTTGTTCAAAGCCAATACTATAAAGGTAAACACAATGAAAGGAAAAAACTTACTACATAACAGTTGGGAAGTAGAATCCGATTGGTCTTCCGCCTCCTATTGGTATGCTTTTGTCGCCTTATCGCCCATAGGCACCATCCTTTCATTGTCCTATTTTAAGCCTCATAGCCTGCAAGGTGATAGTGCCTTAAAAACTATTTATGAGTTTTTTGGAGTGCACTCCTCATTCAAAGGTAATGAATTAACTATTGAAAAAGTAGCTGAACCTCAGCAAAAGCGTTTCGAGTATAACCTAAATGCCACCCCCGATATAGCACAAACCATTGCCGTTACTTGTGTAGCAAAGGGCTTAGAGTGCCATTTAACAGGCTTACACACTCTTAAAATCAAAGAAACCGACCGTCTTCAAGCACTACAAACCGAACTGAGAAAGTTAGGAGCAGAAGTAAGTATTACTCACGACAGCTTGCATTTAGCACCTTGCCCACAATTGCGCTCTGGCATTAGCATTGCTACCTATAACGACCATCGAATGGCAATGGCTTTCACACCTTTGATGCTAAAAACTACCCTCGAAATAGCCGATAAAGAAGTCGTGAGCAAATCCTATCCCTCTTTTTGGCACGACGTAGCCCAGCTTACAGTTAAAAGATAATAGTTAAAACTTATTTTCAATCAGTAACATAAAAATCTACCGCGATACGACAAAAGTATATTTTAATCGTAAAATATTAGAAAACAGTGTTTTAAACAGCTAATTATCAGACACTAAAAAATAAAAAGTAAAAAAAGTTGTTCTAACATAGTGTTTATTAAATAATTAATTTGTACCTTTGCACGCTGAAAGGATTTAGAGAATATTATTAATAAAAACAATATAAAGATGACAAAAGCAGAAATTGTATCAAAGATTTCCGACAAGTTGGGTCTTGATAAAAACGACGTTCAACTAACGGTTGAAAACTTTATGAACGAAGTAATCAACACATTAGAAAGTGGTCAAAACGTATATCTTAGAGGCTTCGGTAGCTTTATTATCAAAACTAGAGCTGAAAAAACTGGACGCAACATCTCTAAGAATACCACTTTGAAAATTCCCGCTCATAACATTCCTGCCTTTAAACCTGCAAAAGTATTCGTTGAAGGAGTTAAAGCTAAGGTAAAAGTAGCTAAAACTGATAAAAAAGCGAAAAAATAACATTGTATTAATAAATCACAATATATTAAATAATTAAGTTATGCCAAGCGGAAAAAAAAGAAAAAGACATAAAGTGGCTAACCACAAACGCAAAAAAAGAGCGAGAGCTAATCGCCACAAAAAGAAAAAGTAGTTTTTAACTACTTTTTCTCTTTAAAGTAGTATTGTTTAACTAAAATCCAACAAAGTGGACAAAGAATTAATCATTCGTTCTGGTTCCTCTTACGTAGATTTTGCTTTGCTCAGAGACGGTAGGCTCATCGAACTTCATAAAGAAGAAGATACTAACGGCTTAGGAGTAGGAGATATAATGCTCGCTAAGGTACGCAAACCTATACAAGGACTCAATGCAGCTTTTGTAAACGTAGGTCACGAAAAAGACGCCTTCTTGCATTATCACGACTTAGGCCCCCAATTAGCTTCTCTACTGAAGTTCCTAAAATGGGTAATCTCTGGAAAACTAAAAGATTTTTCTCTTAAAGATTTTCCCTTAGAACCCGATATCGATAAAAATGGTTCTGTAGCCGAAACACTTAAACCTAATCAACCTATACTAGTACAGATAGTAAAAGAACCTATCTCCACCAAAGGTCCTCGTATCAGCTCTGAACTCTCTATCGCAGGTCGTTACCTCGTGTTGGTTCCCTTTTCTGACCGCATTTCTATCTCTCAGAAAATAGAAGGTAAAGCCGAGAAAGAACGCTTGCGTAAACTCTTGCAAGGCATTAAACCCAAAGGTTTTGGTGTGATTGTACGCACCGTAGCCGAAGGTAAAAAAGTAGCGGAACTCGACAAGGATTTGCAAAGTCTCTTCAATCGTTGGGTTTTGATGTGCCGAAAAATTCAAAAAGCGGTTTTCCCCTCTAAGGTAATGAGTGAAGTGAACAAAACGGGGGCTATCCTCCGCGATATGTTCAACGATTCCTTTACAGGTATTCACGTAGATAATGAGCAACTCTATGAACAGATAAAAAAATACGTACAAGAAATTGCTCCTGAGAAAGAGAATATCGTAAAACTCTATCACTCATCAGTGCCTATATTCGAAAAGTTCCATATCGAACGACAAATCAAAACGGCTTTCGGTCGCACCGTATCGATGCCAAAAGGAGCTTACCTCGTAATAGAACACACCGAAGCCTTACACGTGATAGACGTAAACAGTGGCAACCATTCCAATAAAAATAACGACCAAGAAACCACCGCTCTATCCGTAAACCTCATCGCTGCTACCGAAATCGCACGACAACTCCGATTGCGCGATATGGGTGGTATCATCGTCGTCGATTTTATCGATATGGGCAATAGCGAAAACCGCCGTGTATTATTCGATCACTTGCGCAACGAAATGGCCGAAGACCGTGCTAAACACAAAATCTTGCCCCCGAGCAAATTCGGTCTGATACAAATCACACGCCAGCGAGTGCGCCAAGAACTAAACATCAAAACAAAAGAAGAGAATCCAAGCAAAGAAGGCGAAATCGAAGCGCCTATCGTTCTAATTGATAAAATCAATATAGAACTTGAAAGCATTATTAAGGAGGAAGCCTATAAAGGACGTATCGTGCTAAATGCGCACCCTTTTATAGCTGCTTATTTAACCAAAGGGCTATTTAGCTCTATCCGTTTCAAGTGGTTCTTGAAATACAAGCGATGGATAAAAATCCTACCGCGCGATGCCTATACTTATTTAGAGTATCGCTTCAAAACCAACGAAGGAACCCCTCTTTAACTTTACCAAACTCGGTGCGTAGCAATACTCACCGAGTTTTTTTATTAAATAACAAATATGAAAACCATCGTCTCTACAAAAGTCTTATCCCAAGAACAGAAAGCAATCCTTTCAGTTCTTCCTATACACCTCATCGAACACAACTTTATCACTGTAAGCCCTATAACAATGAGCCTCACACCGCCCTACGATTTGCTCATTGTTACCAGTCAAAATGCAGTGAAGAGCCTATCACAAAACCCTTTGGCAACTACCTTAAAAGAGACTCCTGTTCTTTGTGTAGGTGAGCAAACTCAACAACTACTCACTCAAAACGGTTTTAATGTATTGCATTTTGCCCACTATGCCTCTGATTTGGTTCAACATTTACAGCAAAACTTAACTTCCTTAAAAAAACTTACCTCTATTGCATTCTTTGCAGGTACTCAACGCCTTAATACCCTCCCCAACTTCTTTGCTGAAAACAATTTAAAAGTAAAAGAAATCACCGCTTATAAAACTGAATATACTCCTATTGAGATAAAAGAGAACGCAAGTGCTATTCTCTTTTACAGTCCGTCGGGAGTAGAAAGCTACTGCTCGTGCAATACCCTTACCGCTGAACAACAAATATTTTGTATAGGTAAAACTACCGCTGAAGCCGTAAAAAACAGATTAAAAAACCAAACTGAAAATATAATCCTCCCTCCAATTCCTACTGTAAAATCTCTTTTAGAAATACTGTCTATAAACCTAAAATAACAGACTATATTAAGGTAATAATCCTAAAAATAAAGAAAATAATCACTAAACATTGTTGCTCTAATTATATTTTTTTGTATTTTTGCCGATTGAGGTAGTATGTTACCTAAACACTATTAACATAATAAACAAGAAAATGAGTTGCAATAGTTGCACAATCAATCATACAAAAAAAGGGTGTATATCCAACTGTCGAGCCAGTAGCTTTGGGAGTGTAAAACTCTCAGTGTTCGATTGGCTTGCTAATACTCAATTAGCTGGTGGACAAGAGTTTTTCGACTGCGTGGAAGTACGTTTTAAAAACAGTCGAAAGGAATACTTCCGCAATGTCGACAAGCTCCCTCTGCAAATAGGAGATGTCGTGGCTACCGAAGCTCCCTCAGGTCACGATGTGGGGGTAGTAACGCTCACAGGTGAGTTGGTGCGTTCGCAAATGAAGAAACGAAAAATAGATTGGGAAGGCGACTTGCCCCGCGTATACCGCAAAGCCAATCAGCACGATATAGATGTGTGGCAACAGTCACGTGCCAAAGAGACTGAAGTACAAAAACAATCACGCGAGCTGGCTATTGCCTTAGGGCTCGAAATGAAAATCTCAGATGTCGAATTTCAAGGGGATGGCTCTAAGGCTACTTTCTATTATACAGCTGAAGGACGCGTAGATTTCCGCCAACTTATTAAGGATATGGCAAAAGCCTTTTCAGTGCGTATAGAAATGCGCCAGATAGGTTTCCGTCAAGAGGCAGCTCGCTTGGGCGGTATAGGCTCTTGTGGACGCGAATTGTGTTGCTCTACTTGGCTTACCGATTTTAGAAGCGTTTCTACTTCGGCTGCCCGCTATCAGCAACTCTCTTTAAATCCACAGAAATTAGCAGGACAATGTGGTAAGCTAAAATGTTGCTTGAACTTTGAGCTCGATACTTATTTAGATGCTCTGCAAGACTTCCCAAGAACCGATACAAAACTCCATACACAACGCGGTATGGCTACTTGTCAAAAGATAGACATCTTTAAGCGATTAATGTGGTTCACTTATGATGAAAACCCTATTACTTGGCACAAACTATCTGTAGACAGTGTAAAAGAAATCTTAGAAATCAATAAAAACGGCGAACCTATCGAGGAACTCGAAGAATACGCTATTGTAACCGATTTGTCTTCTCGTAAAAGTACCTCAGTATATGACGGCATCGAACTCGCTCCGGTAGAAGAAGATAGCATCACCCGTTTCGATACTCCTAAGCGCAAAAAGAACAAACGCAACAATAAAAAGGACAATAAAGGAGGTCAAAAGAATGCTAAATCTGCTCAAAGTAACAATAATAACTCCTCTAAACAACTGAAATCACAGTCCAATCAAGGAGCTAAGAAAAACAATAACAATGCAGAGGTAGCAAACGAAAAACAAGCTCAAAAGCCACAAGCGAAACCTAAAAATACTCATTATACCAATGGGAATAACAAAAAGAACCCTAATTATAAAAACAAACAAAAAGTTAATAATAACGACAATACACCAAAAGATGAGAATTCTTAGCCTGCTAACCTTCTTTACCTTGCTTATTTCTTGCCATAGTGGGGTGGAATATAGCCAATATGTTTCCTTACCTAATGGTTGGGAACAGCATAAACCTATGTTTTTTGAATTAGAAGAAAACGACACAGTAGCAAAGAAAAACCTTTTTATAATGCTCCGAAATGACGAACATTATGAGTTCAGCAATCTGTTTCTCATTACTAAAATGGAATTGCCTAACAGCAATAAAGTAATTGTAGACACTTTGGAGTACGAAATGGCTACCCCCGAAGGTAAATGGTTAGGCTATGGCTATTCAGCCGTAAAAGAGAGTAAATTATGGTATAAAGAGAATTTCACATTCCCTACTAAAGGTAAATATCTCATAAAAATAGAACAAGCAATGCGAAAAATAGGAGATAACAACGGCGTGCCTGTGCTCAAAGGAATTACTGAAGTAGGATTAAGAGTTGAGGAAGTAAAAAACAGAAAGTAAACTTTCATTGATAAACTAATAAATAAGATATGAAAAAAACAAACGACACAGAAAACAATAGTCAAACCAAAAAGGGTATAAGCCCCGTCGTAAAATGGTTTTGGTATATCTTTGCTGGTGGAATTGTAGCAATTATGTTGCTGTTCTTATCAGCGTCTTTGGGACTATTAGGCGAGATGCCTGACTTCAAACACTTAGAAAATCCCGAAACCAATTTGGCTACCGAAATAATTACCGCCGATGGTAAATCCTTAGGAAAATTCTATTTAGACGAGAATCGTACCCCTATTAAGTTTAAAGATTTGCCCAAATCATTAGTCGATGCGCTTATTGCTACCGAGGACGAACGCTTTTATGAGCATTCAGGCATCGATGTACGTGGCACCTTGCGCGCAATGTTTTTCTTCGGTAGCAGAGGAGGGGCTTCAACTATTACCCAACAGTTAGCTAAACAGCTCTTCCATAAAGAAAAGAAAAGAGGCTTAGGGCGTTATACTCAAAAGATAAAAGAATGGGTTATTGCTACTCGTCTCGAGAAACAATATACCAAAGAAGAAATATTGGCAATGTACTTTAATGTCTACGACTTTAATAACAATGCCGATGGTATACGCTCTGCTGCCAAAATTTACTTCGATAAAGAACCTAAAAATCTCAAGATAGAAGAGGGGGCAATGCTGGTCGGAATGTTTAAAAACTCCGCTCTTTATAATCCAGTGAAAAATAAAGTAGGCGTCACCAATAGGCGTAATGTAGTACTTGCCCAAATGGCAAAGAACAACTACATTACTCAAGAGGAAAAAGACTCTCTACAAAAACTGCCTTTAAAAATTAAATTCACCCCTGAGAGCCATAACGACGGTTTGGCTACCTATTTCCGCGAATACTTGCGTACTTATATGAAAACCTGGATTGAAAACAATCCTAAGCCAGACGGTACCAAGCACAACTTATACCTCGATGGACTAAAAGTCTACACTACTATCGATTCTAAGATGCAAGCCTACGCTGAGGCTGCCGTTAAAGCTCATATGCAACGACTACAAAAGGCTTTCGACGCCGAAAATAACCCTAAAAAGAACCCTATGTTCCCTTTCGTGAAGGTCTCAAAAGATGAGTACGCAGCCCTAATTGAAAAGGCAATGAAAAACTCTAATCGCTGGGCTCACTTAAAGTATTTAGGCTATTCCGAAAAGGAAATCCGCGACTCTTTCTATAAAAAGACCGATATGCGCGTATTCAGTTGGAAAGGTGAGAAAGACACTGTAATGACCCCTCGCGATTCTATACTGTACTACAAGGCTTTTTTGCGCACAGGAATGATGTCTATGGAACCCCAAACAGGGCATATCAAGGCTTGGGTTGGTGGTATTAACTACAAACATTTCCAGTACGACCAAGTCATACAAGGAGCTCGCCAAACTGGGTCTACCTTCAAACCTTTTGTTTATGCCACAGCTATTGACCAGCTCCACTATTCTCCTTGTTTAGAGCTACCCGATATACAAACTTGTGTAGAAGCCCATAAATATGGCAACCTACAAGCTTGGTGTCCGCGTAACTCCACAGGTAACTTTACTGGTAAGATGATGACTCTCAAATATGCATTAGCAAACTCCGTAAACTCTATTACGGTGAATTTAATGGATAAAGTAGGTCCTCTTCCTGTCATTAACTTAGTGAAAAAGTTAGGGATTACTTCCAATATGCCTCAAGCTCCTTCCATCGCCTTAGGTACTGCTGATGCTACTGTTTTCCAAATGGTAGGTGCTTACGGTACTTTTGCCAATGAAGGCGTATATGTAAAACCTGTACTGATTACCCGTATTGAAGATAAAAACGGTACAGTACTCTTCGAAAATACTCCTGAAACTCACGATGTAGTAAATGCCGAAGTAGCTCGCGCCGTAGTAAATCTTTTGGAAGGTGTTACTCGCTACGGTTCAGGGGCGAGATTGCGTACCAAAGGAGCTGATAGCTACAACGCTGTATATAAAAATGTGATGACTGGCTATCCTTACCAATTTACCAATGCCATAGCTGGTAAAACCGGCACTACCCAAAACAACAGCGATGGTTGGTTTGTCGCAATGGTGCCTAATCTTGTAACAGGCGTATGGGTAGGAGGCGAAGACCGTGCAGTACACTTCCGTAGTATGGCTTATGGACAAGGGGCTACAATGGCTCTACCTATTTGGGGATACTATATGAAAAAGTGTTATGCCGATGCTGACTTAGCTGTTTCCAAAGCTGCATTCCCTGCTCCTCAGAATGTACAAATCCAAATAGATTGTAGCAAGGAGAAAGAAGAAGACTCTGGAGAAGACGATACCTCTATCGATTTTTAATCATTAAATATATTAAAAAAAGGGATACCTTCGCTTTTGCGTTGGTATCCCCTTTTTTTTGCATTGATAAATACAACCGAACTTTCTTCTTATCCCTATCTTAGCTTTAACTTACCTTCACTTTTTTTTTCGTCTTTTGTTCATCATTTGTTCGTCTTTTCTTCGTCTTTTCTTCGTTCATTGTTCGTCTTTTGT
>NZ_KB291478.1:14975-40771 GCF_000318315.2 Capnocytophaga sp. oral taxon 324 str. F0483
GTTCGTCTTTTGTTCGTTGTAGACCCACTGTAGACCCACTCATTGTTCGTTCTTTATTCGTTATTTGTTCGTCTTTTCTATAAGCTCTCTAAATCTACATTATTTAATTCTCCCGCCCCCATTTGCTAATTTGCTAATTAACTCATTTACTAATTTTATCTGCCTGTGTGGCTCGCACCGTCATTTCTTCCTTTCTCCGTCGCTACATTCTCGCTTTTCCGTCATTCTCCCCCCTATTGCCTATGGCCTAAGGCCTATTGCCTATTCCTCTTTCTTTCGCATCGAAACCTCATTTTTAGCACTTTTTAATCATTGTATTATAGTATTAATCAACTACTTATATACCCTTTCTATACCAATCTTCCAAGATTCGTATAAGCTTCCTATAAGCTCTCTATAAGCTAACTACAGCTCTTTTCAACCAAAAAACACTTTTACCAGTTACTTATAATTCCTTTTTATTTCCTTTTATAAAGTCTTTGTGCTTCTATTCTGTATATTTTTCGTAACATAAATACTACGATATTTCTTACGTTGAGCTCACGTTAACTTATTGATTACTTACGTTTTTACCAGAAAAATAACTTTTAGTAAAGAAAAATGTACAATAAGTAAAGTGCTTTTTGTTAAGTATTCCTTAATTTTGTCCCAAAGAAAAAACTTTAAATTTTATATAATGAAAAGCATCATTAGCATTTGTATTTTGCTGTTCAGTATCCCAATGCTGGCGCAAAAAGTAACTATTACGGGGGTAGTTACCGATGAAAACAAACAACCCCTTCCTGGTGCAAGCGTTGCTGTAGAGCACGTACATTCAGGTACGGCTACTGATTTTGAAGGGCGTTTCTCCCTAAGTGTAGCGCCTACCGATAAAATAGTAGTGAGCTTTATGGGCTATCGCTCCAAAACCATAGCCGTAGGTAAAACACGTACTTTCAATGTATCTCTCGAACCTGAGGTCACTCAGATTGATGAGGTAGTGCTTGTAGGGTACGGTACACAGCGCAAAAGCGATATCTCTACGGCAGTAGCTTCGGTGAAGATGGCAGATATTGCCCAAAGCAGTCCATCGCAGGTATTGCAAGCGTTGCAAGGTAAAGTGAGTGGGGTGCAAATCATCTCTTCCGATGGTTCTGCTTCAAGCGGACTCACATTTAGAATTCGCGGGGTGAACTCCATCACAGGAGGTACGCAACCGCTCTTTGTTATTGATGGGGTGCCTATGCCTACCCAAAGGGTAACCAATACCAATGAAGATGTGGCTACCAATCCGCTACTCAGTTTAAACCCTAACGACATTGAGTCAATGGAAATCCTTAAAGATGCCGCCGCAGCAGCTATCTACGGGTCTAACGGTTCTAATGGGGTAGTGCTTATCACCACCAAAAAAGGTAAGGAACTCGCTAAACCTAAATTTAACTTCAGTTATGCAAGTTCTATTGAAATGATGCCTAATATCCCTTTGAAGGTGCTCAGTGCTGAAGATTATGCTCACAAAATGCTCGATTATGGTACTTGGGGCAATCAACCTCAAATAGACTTTTGGCAACGAATGATTGCCGAAAAAGGCTGGAATCACCCTGCCGTAAAAGATTGGCTGAAAGAAGTTACCCAAACAGGTACCAAAAACGAAGCTAACGGTAGTATCACGGGTGGTACCGACCAAACCCGCTATATGCTTTCAGTGGGCTATCTGAACCAAGAAGGACTTATCAAGCGTTCTGCTTTCAACCGCTTTACTTCACGTCTCAACCTCTCACAGAAGATTAACGATAAGATGAATGCAGGTATCAACCTCTCATACGCCGTTTCTAAGGATAAAAATCCCGTAAGCGATTGGTCTCAAAATGGAGTGGTTCTCAAAGCTTTGCAAACTTCTCCTTTCTTAGACTACCCTGGTTTTGGTACCCTAATGAGCTATCCTAATATTCGTACGATGAGCCCTAAGGTAGCAGTAGACCAAGTGGATATCAACACCAAATACAATGAGCTCAACGCCAATGTATACCTCAGCTATCAACTGCTTAAAGATTTGACTTTTAACACCAGTGCTTCTTACCGTTTACACACTATTGGTCAAGACCGTTTTTGGGGGCCTGACACTTGGTTCGGACAGTCAGAACGCGGACGTATGGAGCTTTCTCATCGCAATGAGAACAGCTGGGTATATGAAGCCCGTTTGCAATACTCTAAGAGCATCAATAAGCACTATTTTTCCATAATGGGTGCTTTTGAAGCCAATAAGTATTGGACAGATTATACTTACAATAAGTCTACTAACTTCGAGGATACCAAACAAGGTATTTGGGGTATCAACCAAGGGTTAGTAACCTATGCGCCTTTGTACACTTATGATGGCAACCAATTGGTATCGTACATCAGTAGGGCTACTTATAGTTATAACAACAAGTATGTGCTCAATGCTTCTTTGCGTGCTGATGGTTCTTCTAAATTTGGTAAGAATAACAAATACGGTTACTTCCCAGCTATTTCTTTGGCTTGGAATGCTCACGAAGAAGGCTTTATCAAGAAAATAGAAGCTATCTCCAATTTGCGTTTGCGCGGTAGTTTTGGTATGACAGGTAACAATCAAATCCCATCTTACCAATCTTTAGCACAACTTGCTAAAAACAAAGTAGTATTGGACGGTAACAAAGTAGAAATCGGTCGTTATACCAGCAATATTGCTAACGACAACCTCAAATGGGAAAGCCAAAAGCAATACAATATCGGTTTAGATTTGTCCTTTCTCAAAAACCGTTACACCCTTTCTACTGAATTGTATTACAAACGCATAGACGATATGCTTTTGGAAGTGAATATCCCTTCTACTTCGGGATTCCAAAAAGCGTGGAAGAATGCAGGTTCAATGGAAAACAAAGGTCTCGAAGTGAGCTTCAATGCACAATGGTTGCGTGAAGGCGATTTCAAATGGACAACTGATTTCAATATTTCTTTCTACCGAAACAAAATCCTTTCGTTAGACGAAGGTCAGTATCAACAATTTTATGACCGAGGTATCAACTCCAAAATCAAAAGTGATGTGCTCTTGCGTGTAGGTATGCCGGTAGGTATCTATTATGGCTATGTAGCCGATGGTGTATTCCACAACCAAAACGAAGTGGATAACGCTCAGCCAGGGCCTAACGTAGCTTTAGGCGGTTTACGTGTGAAAGACATCAACCACGATGGTGTAATCGATACTAACGACCGTGTGCCCGTAGCCGATGTAAACCCATTGCACACGGGTGGTATAGGTAACACTTTCTCATATAAAGGTTGGGAATTGTACGCTTTCTTGCGTTGGTCGTATGGCAACGATGTAGTAAACGGTAATGCTTACTACCTCACAGGCACTAGAAATATCGACAATATCACACAAAGCGTTTATAATAACGTGTGGTCGGAAGCACACCCCGACCGTAACTTCCCGCTCTTTGGAGGTGGTTTCTGGGCTGAAAACGCTTTCCGTAGCGACTTGGTAGAAGATGGTTCTTTCTTGCGTTTGCAAACTGTTACTCTTAGTTACAACTTGCCTAAAGAAGTATTAGAACCTTACAAACTTAACAAATTGCGTGTAGGCGTTACCGGTACCAATCTTGCGCTTTGGACGCGCTATTCAGGATTTGACCCCGAAGCCAATACGGGCTATGGAACTATTGCCCGCTTAGCTCCAGGTCTCGATATGAGTCCGTACCCACGACCTACATCGGTTTTATTCTCAGTAGAAGTTGGTTTTTAAAAGATATAGATTATGAAATTACATATTATCACCATTATAGCAATAGGGGTAAGCCTCGGATTGAGCAGTTGTGGCAAGTTCTTAGAAGAAACCCCCAAGAGCACCCCTACATCTCAATTTTTCTATGAAAATGAATTGGATGCTCGCCAAGCAATGAACGGTACTTACCGTTACCTCACCGATGTGTATGTTACAGGACACGGCACCAAACAAATCAGTACCGACCTTGCCAAACGTGCCGATTGGGACGAAGGGGGAGGCTTGCGCAACTACAAGTTTGGGTCAGACAACGATTATATTACCCAAATGTGGCAACAACATTATGCAGCTATTAAGAACTGTAACTCGGTAATCGATAATGTAACCGAACACCAAGATCGTATCAATAACTGGGAACGCTATGTAGCCGAAGCTCGTGGTGTACGCGCTTACTTGTACTTCGATTTGGTGCGTTGGTTTGGCGATGTGCCTTTGGTTGTGAAAGAAACCAAATCACTCGACGACCTCAAAGTACCTCGTACTCCACAAAAGCAGGTATTTGAGCAAATTATTGCCGATTTTACTTATGCAATGGCTCACGTAGCCGAAAAAGGCGATACAGGCAATGGTTACCAATACGGACGTATTACCAAAGATGCTTGTCGCGGTTTCTTAGCTAAAGTACACTTGTGGCTTGCTTCAGTAGCACAACGCGACGGACGTGAAGTGCTTGGTTCGGCTACTGAAAACTACACCAAAGCAATGAACTATGCCAAAGAGGTCATACAAGGCGGTCGCTACCAATTAGTAGAATACTATCCTGATGTATTCAATGCTAAAACCAAAATAAGCGAAGCTCCAAAAGAAGTTATTTGGTGCGTACAAGGTCTTACAGGCGACGATACCGGTACCCTCACAGGAATGCTTTACGGAATGAGAGGTAATGAAAACTTAGGAGGTTCTTGGGATAATATTTCTAGCTCCGATTATCACCGTATGATTTATGAACCCTCCGACTCTATTCGCCGGTTGTGGAACTGCCCACGTGTACAAGTACTCGACAATGGTAAGTTATGGGGTTGGGACTACAATATTTACAAAGATACCCGTGTAGACCAACCTCTTAGTAAGGCTACCGAAAACAATAACTGGGTGATGTGGAGCATCGGTAAGTTCCGCCGTTTCCCATTAGCTGATACCTCTTCGTATAACTACAAGAACTTCGGTATGGATGAACCGCTACTTCGCTTTGCTGATGTACTCCTCATCTATGCAGAGGCTTATAACGAAGTTAATCATTCACCTGGAGCTTATACCCCCTCATCTTCTTTAGCGATGAATGGCACCAATGTAAACAGTGCTTACGATGCAGTGAATTTAGTGCGCAAACGTGCTCGTATCTCTAACAAAGCAGGCGGACGCATCGTACACCGCGATGCCTTACCTCGTGATTTGGATAAAACTCATATCAACGATGTAAATACAATAGTCCCCGATTGGAAAACCTCCTCTTATGGCTATGACTACGCAGGTACTGCTATGTGGACAGCTAAACATTACAGCGATGATTATACCGCTTTCCGTACTGAAATCTTAAACGAACGCGCACGCGAGCTTGTAGGAGAAACCACCGACCGCTGGTGTGACCTCGTACGCCGTGGCATTCTGGTACAAGCTTTCCAAAACTGGCGTATCAACAATCCGTTTATCAGTGGGGAGGAACGCCGTATTCCAGCACCTGCTGCGCCTGAGAATGTTCGCCCTTATCACCAGCTATTACCTATTCCGCTTAGCGAATTGGACGCAAATAAGAATTTAACTCAAAATCCTGGATATTAAAATGAAAACATATATATTACTCATTAGCAGTTTGCTACTCACGGCTTTGGGTGCTTGTACTAAGGATAAACCTGAAGACGTAGACCTATCAGTAACAGCTGATAAAACCCAAGTGAAGGTAGGCGACCCCGTAACTTTTACTATTCATCACAATGTAAATGCTTTGGCTATTTACACCGGTGATGAAGGGCACGATTACCAAAAGAGTATAGACAATGTACTCAAAGGGAAGACTTCAGAGGAATTACAAGGTAAAAACTATCGCCCTACCGACCCTGATGTGAAACCTTACAAAGTAGACTTTACTTCTACACAAGTAGGGAGCACTACTTTAGCCAATGGCGCTTTTGAAGTGCGCAACGCCAATAGCGGTGATAACTTAGTTGGCAGTCAAGCCGAAGTAGTAACCGATGCTACCATAGGTAAAAATGTAGTGAAAGTGAATGCCAAACACCCTAACTGGTGGTATGAAGCTTTGCGCCTTAATGTAAACACCAAAGTAGGAAGTAACAAGAAGATGACTTTACGAATGAAGTTTGCGACAACTACTTTGAAAAGTACTAACGACCAAAGCGAACACCCCGAAGAAACAAAGTTCCCTATCGTGATACGTTTGGGAGGTATAGCCGAAGGGGATACAGCTGTAACCTTCAAAGACGATACTGTTTGGGATTTATTTGTAGAACCCAAAACTGAGTATACCGATTACACTTTTGATATTGGTCGTACCATTTCAGCGTGGGAAAGTGCTGTAAACAAAAAAATGGCAACACTTTCTTATATTCAGATTCTGTTTACTACCGTGGGTGCTGGCATTGGCTATATAGGCGATTATTTTGTTGAATCGGCTAACTTTGGAGCTATTGACTATAAGGCTTTCGATACAGGAAAAGGTATTACCATTACCGATGATTCTGGGGTAACCAAATACACTCACAAGTATGACAAAGCAGGTACTTATGAGGTAGTGGTAGTGGGCAGTAGCAGTGGTTTTAAAAGCTATTCAAAAGACGGTTATAAAACTGATGTAGGAACTGTAAGTGCTGACGAGTACAAGTACAACACTGAATACCGCACTATCAAAATTACGGTAACCCCATAGGATAGTGATGAGGTGTAATCTGTACGAATAGGGTAAAGAAAAGACGAAGAAGAGGTGAACGAAGAGTGGCTCTACAGTGGCTCTACAGTGGCTCTACAGTGGCTCTACAACGAACAAAAGACGAAGGAATGATGAACAAAAGACGAATCTACGATGAAGGTAAGGCGAATCTAAGATGAAGAAATAAAGGTTACTTATCAGTTTTTAGATTTGGGTATTTTTGAGCTTTTGATAAGGATTTTATATCTTTGCCCTCTAAATGAAATTTTGACAAATGAACAGAACGATAAAGCTCCTGCGAATCCTGCTGTTGTGGTATTTTCTCTTTCCTATCGCTTTCACAGAAGAGTTGGTGGTGAGAATTCAAGCGCAAGAAACTTTCCTTTTCCACCATCTTACGCGCAATGAAGGTCTGTTGCACGACAACGTTACTTGCATTGCTCAGGATTCGTTGGGCTTTATTTGGTTAGGCACCCACAGAGGGCTGAACCGTTTCGATGGCTATACCCTCGATGCCTACAAGTACGAGCAAGACCCTATCAACTCGGTGTACTACAACCGTGTGTACAGCTTGCAACCTATGGGGCGTTACCTTTGGGTAGCTACCGAAGCAGGAGTAGCTTGTTTTGATATTCGGCTCAAACAGTTTGTCAATTTCAAAATCGACGACCCTCTTGATTTGGCTTTCTATACCAAAGTAAAACTCTTACAAAAAGGCACAAATAATGAACTTTGGCTTTTGAGCGAAAACCAAATTAGGTGTGCTAAAGTAGTGTGGAATCAGCGCGAGAAGGCACTTACGCTAAAAACATTGCCTATTGGCTCTGCCTCACAACTCACTACTTCGCAACTCAATCCGCAAATAGCAGTGAGCGAAAAAGGAGAAGTGTGGCTTTCGGGGTTCCCTTGGTTATCGGCTTACGTTCCTGACAAGGGCAGACTAAAAGCCCTACCTGAAAAGGTGAACAACATAGGTTCGGGTATCGTAAAGATGCTCTATGCCGATGGCTACTTGTGGGTGATTTACCGAGATAGCTTAGTGAAGTACGCCTGTAAGCCCGATAACACCTATGCGATAGTCGCTAAAAAGGAATTTGACCTGAACAAACATTTGCTTTCTCTTACACTCAGCGGGCAATACGTGTGGGTAGTGAATGAAGAAAGTATCTTTCAGTTGGATAAAAACAGTCTTTCTCTGCTGAAAGAACACAGTCACTCGCCTTTGAATCCGTATTCGACAAGCAATCATATCAACAGTGTGTTCTTAGACAAAGAGAGCAATTTGTGGGTATCGGCTTGGTCTAATGGTGTATCGTACAGCAGTACGCGCGATGCGTTCTTCAAGACGGTATGGATAAAACCCCAGAGCAAAGTGGGTTCGGAGTTTGTAAGCACGATGCACTACGACCCCGATGGTTATGTGTATATAGGCAATAAGTTCGGCGGAGTGATTAGGTTTCACACCCAGAGCCAGCAGTTAGACGAGCACTATTGCAATGCTCCTGAGCTTTCGCCTAACGTTACGAGTATTCAGAGCGATAAAGCACACTTATACGTATCGGTTCGCGAACGGGTATGGGTGATAGACAAGCAAAGCCGACGCATTATCGGTTCGTTTGCAACACAGTGCAACGATTATATATTTGATATCAAGCTCGATACCTTTCACCGTTTGTGGATTACTACCTATTCAGGATTGGAGTGCTTTGAAGAGCGAAAAGGACAATGGCAAAACGTATACACTTTTACCGAAACAACGCCTGAACCTCGTAGGTTATCTACTAACAAGCTCCACAAAATATATGTGGATAAAGCTAAGAACGAACTTGTGATAACCTCGGTAATGGGCTTAAACAGATTGCAACTCAATGCCAAAGGCGAGGTAGTGCGTGTGCTCAAATACGCTGCCGACGCTAAAACCCCGCACAGCCTGAGTAGTAATTATCTTTGGGCAATTGATAAAGACAAAGATACTTATTGGATAGGCACTATGGGTAGCGGACTCAACAAGGTGGTTCTCACTGATAACGCTAATGGCAAACTCACTTATACTGCCGAACATTACGGCATAGAAGAAGGAGCGACCTCTAACGATATTGAAAGTGTGGAAGTAGATGCTTTTGGCAATGTGTGGTGTGGAGGCTTTTACTTGAGTTTCTTTGATACAAAGCAGAAGCGTTTTGCGGCTTTCAGCAACAACGATGGCTTGCAAGGACACAGTTTCGGGACGGCTTCCTCTTGCAAAGATGCTGAGGGGAATCTGTACTTTGGAGGCTCACACGGCTTTAACTATTTCAAACCACAAGCGCAAATGTTTTCGTCAGCTCACCTAAGAGTACATTTTAGCAGGTTTGAAAACAACGGCAAGGTAGTCAATTCGTGTATAGAGTTTACCGATGCGCTTTCGATTGCGTACCCGAACAACGATTTTTCGGTGTACTTCACCACTTTGTCATACAATGCACCTCAGCGATTGCGCTACCGTTATAAATTAGAGGATTACGACACTGATTGGCATTATATAGCCGTGAATGACCCTGCCCCGCACGCCACTTACCAAAAGCTCCCTTATGGTACTTACAAACTATTAGTAGAGGTAGGCGATTGGCAACAGTGGAGCGGAGCGCAGACCGAGCTTACAGTGGTCTCCAAGCCTCCTTTTTGGCTTACGTGGTGGGCGTACACCCTCTATGCACTTGCCCTTGCAGGCTTGCTGTACATAGGTTTCAGGTACTTTATGCGATGGACGCAAATGAAGCATACCATAGCTGTACAAGAGGAAAAAGAGCGACATAAAGAAGAGCTAATGCAGATGAAAATGCAGTTCTTTACAGACGTCTCACACGAGTTCCGTACACCACTTACCCTAATGAGCCACGCAGTAACTGAAATGGAAGAGGAAATGCCTACCAATAAGTATGTGCATACCCTCAAACGCAATACGGGTAAGCTCAGTAATATGGTAAACGAACTGCTTGAAATACACCGTATGGACGTGTATACACCTCAGCTAAAAGCCAATTACATTTCGGCAAATAGCTATGTGCAAGCCATTTACAACGAGTTTAAGGAGTGGGCAAGCAAAGTGGCTATAACCTTGCAATTAACACTACCTGAACAAGAAGTAAAGTTGTGGTTAGATGAGAAGTATTTTAGCAAGATACTTTCGAATATTCTTTCCAATGCTATTAGGTACTCCAATGCGGGAAGCACTATACGCTTATCGATTTCGGTAGAGAATTTGAGCGAGCTCACACCGCTCTACAAGAGCGCCTTTGAGAACACTGCGCATACCTTGCCAGGCAAACAGTTGGTGGTAAAAGTGCAAGATGAGGGGGTAGGACTTGAAAAAGAAGCCTTGCCCGAAATCTTTGAACGTTTTCACCGTGTAGAGGGGTTGGGGCAAAAAAGAGTAGGTTCGGGCATCGGACTTTCTTTGGTAAAATCATTAGTTGAAGCGCATCGTGGTGGGATTATCATTAGCAGTAAGCCCAATGTAGGTACCGAAGTCATCATCACCTTCCCTATGGACGATAGTTACTTATTGCCCGAACAGAAGTTACAGGACAGTGCTTTTCAGCTGAAAGAATACTTATCGGACTATGCGGTTGAGTATGAACACATAGGCGAAGAAGAGGACGAAATGTTAAATTTGCCCCAAGAAGATAAACCTACCTTGCTTTTAGTAGACGACAATCACGAGGTACTGATGATACTTAAAAACATCTTTATCAAAGAGTACAACATCATTCTCGCCTCCGACGGCGAACAAGCGATTGAGAAGTGTAATCAGCATTTTCCTAATTTGGTCATATCGGATGTGATGATGCCTAAAATTGACGGATTTGAGCTCTGTGCTATCCTGAAAAAGAACCTGCAAACGTGCTTTATTCCTGTAATATTGCTCACGGCGAAATCGCAAATAGAGTCACAAATAGAAGGAATTGAGTTAGGAGCTGATGCCTACCTTACGAAACCTTTTGATGTGAAACTGCTCAAAACCAATGTACGCAACTTGCTCAACAAGAGCAAACAACACGCTCCTATTGAGAATATCCGTCAGAAAGTGATTGATAAAAAACAACAAGAACAGTTAGACAAGCTCACTCACTTGGTAGTGACCAATATGCAAAACCCACATTTCTCGGTAGATAACCTCTGCCTTGAACTCGGTATGAACCGCACTAAGTTGTACAGCTTTGCCAAACAAGCTACCGAGCTTACCTTGGCGAACTACATTCGCAAAATACGCTTAGACAAAGCTGCCGAACTGCTTAAAACTACCGATAAACTTATCAGTGAAGTGTGCTACGAAGTAGGAATCGATAGTCCGTCGTATTTCACAAGAGCTTTTAAAGAACAATTTGGGGTATCACCCTCAGAATTTATTTCAGGTAAGAGGTAAAAAGTTAACGGCTAAGAACTAATAACTAACGACTAAAAACATACAAATGAAAAGAATATTTGCTTTTATTACTTTGTGCAGTTCGCTATGGGCGAGTGCACAACAGCCCACTGAAATCACCCTACTACCCAATGAACAATGGTGGGGTGGCTTTACGGGCGTAGGCAAAGAGATGCCTTACCAACCATCGGAGCGTATTTACAACTTGCGCACCGAGAATTTTAACAATCAATCGGTACCCTTTCTGTTCTCTAATCAAGGGCGTTATATCGCTTCGGAAGCTCCTTTTGCTTACCAATTTAAAGAAGGAAAGATACTTATCACTCCTTCACGGGCTGAGGTGAGTTGCCACACAGCAGGCTCTACCCTCAAAAGTGCCTATCAGGCAGTGAGTAAACAATATTTTCCGCCTTCAGGGGTAATCCCCCCCGAAGTGTTCTTTACCAAACCACAATACAACACTTGGATAGAACTTATTTACAATCAGAACGAAAAAGACGTTTTAGCCTACGCCAAAGCTATTCTGGACAACGGAATGCCAACGGGAGTAATAATGATTGATGACAACTGGCAAAAAGACTATGGCGTATGGCAATTCCGCCCCGATAAGTTCCCTACACCTAAGGAAATGATAAACCAGCTCCACCAAATGGGCTTCAAAGTGATGGTATGGGTATGCCCATTTGTATCGCCTGATAGCCAAGAATACCGCTTTTTGCGCGACAAAGGCTATTTAGTGAAGAAAAAAGGAGCTGACACCCCTGCTATCCTCGATTGGTGGAATGGGCTCAGCGCTTGCTACGACCTCAGCAATCCCGAAGCCTTTGCTTACTTTGTGAATATGCTCAAAGACCTACAAAAAGAATACGGCATCGATGGATTTAAGTTTGATGCAGGTGACCCAGAGCGCTATTTGGCGGAAGATGTAGAGGTTTTCGACCAAAAATCTTACGATACTGAACAGACCTATCTCTGGGGTAAATTAGGTTTAGAATTCCCTTACAACGAGTTCCGCGCTTGCTGGAAATTAGGCGGACAGGCTTTGGTACAACGTTTGGGTGACAAGAGTTACTCTTGGGACGGTGTAGCCCGTTTAGTCCCCGATATGATAGCCGCAGGACTCAACGGTTATGCATTCGCCTGCCCCGATATGATAGGCGGAGGGGAATACGGCAGTTTCTTGAATGTAGACCCTACTAAGTTCAATCAGAAACTCATAGTGCGCTCTTGCCAAATACATTCGATGATGCCTATGATGCAATTCTCAGTAGCTCCTTGGCGCATTCTATCGAAAGAGAATTTGGCTATCTGTATCAAATATGCCAAATGGCACGAACAATTAGGCGACTATATCATAGCCGAAGCCAAAAAATCGGCACAAACAGGAGAACCTATTGTGCGCAGTATGGAGTATACTTTTCCTCATCAGGGTTTCGCTAATTGCAAAGACCAATATATGTTGGGCGATAAGTATTTAGTAGCCCCTGTAATGACCGAAAGCGATATTCGCACGGTAAAACTCCCCAAAGGCACTTGGCAGGATGAACAAGGCAAAAAGTACAAAGGAGGCAAAGAACACACCCTAAAAGTACCTTTGGAGCGATTGCCTTATTTTGTAAAGATTAAGTAATAAATTATGCATTGTAAACTTAAAATCCTATGAAAAAATATCTTTTAACATTTTTTGTTTTACTAACCACCATAATCTCTTGCCAAAGCAAAGAAGATGACGTTAACAATGGAGGAGGTACACAGTCACCTACTACCAAAACCTCTACTACTACGTCTACTACCACCCCTATACCACCCGTTACCCCCCCAGCAGTTCCTTCTCTCAATCAGACAGTGAGATATGAAGGTACTAATGAGGTGTTTTTAAATCCTGAAAGAGGTTTTTTAACCCATCAAGACCAAGGGGAAGGTGATTGGACACTTAATGCAGATTGGGTGAGACAAAAGCGAAATCAGGAGGGGATAAGTCTTATTCTCACGATTTATTATATAAATAACTTTCGAGAGAAAGACATTCCGGAGTACTTTTTAAATCGGATTCGGAATAATATGCGAGTCATTCGCGAAGGAGGCTCTAAGGTGGTTTTACGCTTTGCTTATTCAAAAGACCAAGGTGATTATTACAATGGTAGAGGAGATACCTCGTGGTATTGGACGGAAAGACACCTTAACCAATTGGCACCAATAATTCGTGAAAATGCTGATATCATAGCTGTATGGGAAGCAGGTTTTGTGGGTGTTTGGGGCGAATGGTATTACACCAATCATTACGGCTTTGAACCCAAAGAAAACGCAGGAGCTTATGAAGCCCGCAGAAAGGTATTAGCAAAAGAATTAAGCATTTTACCTAAGGATAGAATGGTGTGTGTGCGCTACCCAATGGCAAAGATATTTACCCAAAACATCAATGTGCACACGAATCTTACAGAGGGAAATGCTTACAATGGCAGTGACTTATCGCGCATAGGCTTCCATAACGATTGCTTTTTAGCTGATGCTCCTAATATGGGTACTTATCCTAATGAAAACTACCGCAAGTATATGGAGCGGGAGACCCAGTATGTGGTGATGGGAGGAGAGACTTGCACCTCGCCTAATAGTTTTACAGAATGTAGCAATGCTTTAAGAGAAATGGCTTTGTACCATTGGAGTTATATTAATATGGACTTTCACGAGGGTACTATTAATAGTTGGAAAAACAGGTGTATGGACGATATGAAAAGAAAATTAGGCTATCGTTTTGCACTTAATTACAGTAAATTTACGGGCGACCCAGTGCCTGGAGGACGTTTGCAAATAGAGCTTGAACTCAAAAATGAGGGCTTTGCTTCGCCGTATAATCGTCGTGATGTGCAGATTGTTTTAGTGAGAAAAGGCACTTCGGAAAAACAAGTATTTAAACTCAATGACGACCCTCGACGTTGGTTTGCAGGTAAGACTGTGAAAGTGAAAGCAGATATTACTTTACCTCAACATCTTTCCAAAGGGCTTTATGACATTTATTTGAATTTACCAGACCCTTACCAAAGTCTTGCTCATCGTCCGGAATACAGCATTCGTTTGGCTAACAAAGGCATATGGGAAGCTCAAACAGGTTATAACAAACTCAATACGATTACGATACAGTAAAGATTAGGATAATAGAAACAGAAGAAAAAGGTCAGCAAGAAGAGTTTTGCTGACCTTTTTTAATAATATAACGTGAGTTCGATGTAAGAAAAGTGTAGCTTACGCTACAGAAATCTTACAAATCTTTAAAAAATCAAACAAATAGGCAGCAAGCTGCCTTTAGACACATACTCTGCTACGCCAGCTCGCAGACTACGCACGGATTACACGGATAGTCTTTCAATTGACATTTGATAATTGACAAATGTGATGTGCACGGATTGGCAACTTCGTTGCTGGATTTCACAGATTATAACACAAATACTATTGTAAATCAATATTGTACATATCGAACTGACATTAACATAATACCAGAAATACTGATGGGCGATGGAAGGTCGGAGTTTCCGTAAGGAAACGGAATATTTCAGAAGAGGCTGGAATGCAATTTTGATGAAAAAAGGTTATTAGGAGGGTGTGCTTAGCTTATAGAGAGCTTATAGGAAGGCTTATACGAATCTTGGACGATTGATATAGAAAGGGTATATAAATAGTTGGTAATGAACAGTTAAAAGTGGTGAGAAAACACTAATTTTGAGGGAAATAAAACGAAGGAAAAACAAAGTAAAGTAGTGGATAAGACAAGGTAAGAAAGATGATGCCTCTTTTTTTGATTTTGTTTTTGACCCGCGTACTAATATAGACCCTAAATACACTATTATAGTAAAATAAGATGGTATTATTTACAAAAAAAGCCTTTGGAGTTCCAAAGGCTTTTTTTGTTGTAACATTAAAAAACTTTATTATGATTCTAATGGAATAACAGAAACAAATGATTTGTTATCTCTCTTCTTTTCGAACTTAACGATACCATCGATTTTAGCGTGCAAAGTATGGTCTTTACCAATATACACATTCTCGCCAGCATTGTGTTGAGTTCCGCGTTGTCTAACAATAATGTTTCCTGCGATGGCAACTTGTCCACCGAAAATTTTAACACCTAAGCGTTTAGAGTGAGATTCTCTACCGTTCTTAGAACTACCGACACCTTTTTTGTGAGCCATTTTTTCTTAGATTTTTAGGTTTAACAATTATTTTACGATACCACCGTTCAACTCGTCTTGCCATTTTTTAAGTTCGTCCCATTTGCCGTCAGCGGCTAATTGAGCTTGAGCTGCCCAAGTTTGAGGGTCTAAGTGTGCCAAGGTTGAACTTGTTTCTGATAGAATGGTTTTGATTTCTTCAACTGATTTCTTAGCTAATTTAGCAAAGGTGTCTACCCCTGCTACTACTAAGGCTTCTGCTGCTTTAGGCCCAATACCTTCTATCTTTTTCAAATCATCAGCTTTTGCTGACTTAACAGGAGCTTTTTCTGTCTTAGGTTTTGCTTGGGTAGTTTTAGCACCACTTGCAACGATGTTCTCAATTACAATTTGTGTAAGGAACTGACGATGTCCGTTCTTAACTTTGTAACCTTTACGTCTTTTCTTTTTGAACACGAGCACTTTGTCGCCTTTCAAATGTTTCAAAACCTTTGCTTCTACGGAAGCTCCATTTATAGCTGGGGCGCCTACGGTGATGGTTCCGTTGTTATCTAAAAGGAGTACGTTATTAAACGCTACTTTCTCTCCTTCTTGATTAGGCAAACGGTGAACAAACACTTTTTGGTCTTTGCTAACTTTAAATTGTTGCCCTGCTATCTCTACAATTGCATACATAGCTTTGTTATTTAATAATGGTTTAAATCGGGCGCAAAAGTACGAATTATTTTTTACCTACCAAAATAAAAGAGAGAAAAAGTTTTAAAACCTTTTCTCTCTTTCTTATTTTATAGTGCTTATAAGGCTTGTATTAATAACTGTTTTCATCAATCTCTACTTTGCCCCAGAATACTTTGTAGGCGAAATAAGTGTAGAGAAGCAATAACGGCGCCCCTATCGCGGTAATAGTGAGCATAATCTCTAATGATTTTTGAGAAGCTGCTGCGTTGTAAACCGTGATGCTATTGCCAGTTTCTAAAGTAGTTCTCAAGAAAGTAGGGTGCAAATTCAGTGCTGCTACCACCATAAAGAAAACGATGGTGAGAATAGTACCCACAAAAGCCTTTTTATAGTCTTTTTTTCTCATAAAGAAAGCTATGCTTAAAATGCTGAGGAGCAATAACGCAGGGAATACTTTCAGTGCAGTGCTATTAGCAATATTTTCAGCTAAATGAGGAGTGAGCATACTGTAAATCGCTACTGCTGTAAACACTACCAAAAAGCCGAGGTATGCATAGTTAATGCGTTTCTCGATGCGGTGGTGCATATCACCGTGAGTTTTGAGAAGCAAATACAAACCTCCGTGTACCATAAAGAGCAAGAGTGTCATTACACCTACAAGTAATGCATAAGGGGTAAGG
The DNA here is from genome assembly GCF_000318315.2 of Capnocytophaga sp. oral taxon 324 str. F0483. Lineage (NCBI taxonomy): Bacteria > Pseudomonadati > Bacteroidota > Flavobacteriia > Flavobacteriales > Flavobacteriaceae > Capnocytophaga > Capnocytophaga sp. oral taxon 324. Next base: position 31,564 of record NZ_KB291478.1, read on the forward strand.
AAAGTAAAGAGCGCTCCTCCGGTGTACTGAAAGTTCTCGTCTAACGGAAGCCCTTGCAGTACATTGGCAATTACCACGCCTAAGAGCACAGGCAATACGATGCTACACACGCTATATACGGTATCCCAAGTGTTGCGCCAACGGTTGCTGTCTTCTTTGCCACGTACCTCAATAGCTACCGCTCTAAAAATAATAAAGGTGAGGAAAAGCATAAAAGGCGTGTTCATAGCCGAAAACAATTCGGCATACATTAATGGGAAACCAGCAAAAATACCTGCTCCCCCAATTACTAACCACGCTTCATTACCGTCCCATACTGGTCCGATAGCGTTTAGAGCTACACGACGTTCTTTTTTCTTATCGAAGAACAAATGCCACGCCCCTGCTCCAAAGTCAAAGCCGTCTAAAATAGCATAGCCTGTAATCAAAAATCCTATAATGATGAACCACCACGTAGGGTAGTCGATTCCTAAAAATGTTTCCATATCTGTATAATGTTATGCTGTTTGTAATTGTTCTTGAGTTTCGTGTTCATCTATACCGTGAACAATTTTCTTGTTCATCAAGTAGATGAATAGAGCGAAGAGGATAATATAAATAACAGTAAATAAGATAATCGCAAAGAGTATTTGGTTAGCCGATACCGATTTAGACAACGCATCGCTGGTGCGCAAGAGTTTGTACACTATCCAAGGCTGGCGACCCATTTCGGCTGCAAACCAACCTACTTGATTACCTATTTGTGGCAATAGTACGCTCCATACAAAAATGTGCAAGAGCCAACGTTTGTTGTATAATTTGCCTCTCCACAATAAGAAAGAAGCGTAGAGGGTGAGTGCGATGAGAAACATACCAATGGCTACCATTATATGATAGAATTGGAATACAGCGTTCACCTGCCCAGGACGGTCTTCCACTGGATATTGGTCAAGACCTGTTACGGGGGCATCAGCATCAAAATGCACCATATACGAAAGCCCTTTAGGAATACTCAACCCGTGAGTTTCCTCATTCTTTTTGTCTACCCAACCAATAATGTAAGCATCACCAGGCCCTGTTTTGAAGTGCCCTTCCATAGCAGCTAATTTCTCAGGCTGGTTTTTAGCTACACCATCAGCTGAGCTGTGTCCTGAAACCAATTGCAACAAGCACACAATGGTACCGATGATAAGAGTTACTTTAAAGGCCTTTTTAGAGATTTCTACGTGGCGACCTTTGAGTAAATACCAAGCGTGAACGCTCAATACCAAGAAGATACCAGCCAAGAACGCTCCTTGCCATACGTGCCATATACGGTCTATGCTCGAAGGATTGAACACCATCGCCCAAAAGTCGGTGATTACGGCTTTGGCTTGCATACCTTCGCCTGCAATTACATAACCTGCGGGGGTTTGTTGCCAGCTGTTGGCTATTACTATCCAGATAGCAGAACACATAGAGCCTAAGAACACCCCAAGGGTAGCCAAGAAGTGCCATATAGGCTTTACTTTGTTCCAACCGAAAAGTACAATACCAAGGCAGGTACTTTCAAGTGCGAAAGCAAAAACACCCTCAGCAGCCAAAGCACTACCGAAGATATCACCTACATAACGCGAATAGGTAGCCCAGTTAGTACCAAATTCAAATTCCATTACAATCCCAGTAGCTACCCCTATACCAAAGGTAAGTGAGAAGATGCGCGTCCAGAAGCGGGCGAGCGTGTCATACTCTTTTTTACCAGTGCGTAGGTAGATACCTTTAAAAACTACCATTAGTAATCCAAGCCCTATACTTAAAGGCGGATAGATGTAATGGAAAGCAATCGTCAGTGCGAACTGCACACGTGCTAAAATTTCTGTCTCCATATGTCGAGTAATTTAATTAGTGAAATATGCGACAAAAGTACACTATATGAGTAATATACCAAAAGAAAAGTAGAAAACGGATATTAATTTATATTACATCTAAATAACACAGCTCTTTCTCTACTCTCATACCTAACTTATCGCTAGCTTTACCTCTGATGATTGGTTTTATCATTTTTTTTCGGTATTGTGATGTTATAAAAAATCAATGGATACTCAATACTCTGAATATCCATTGATGAACTTATAATTAGATATTATCGATTTTTACTTGTTCTTTTTAATTTTCCCTTTTATTTCTTTCACTTTGTCTTCTACAAAGCGCATCAGTTTATTGGTAATAGGGAAATTGAACACTTCTTTATCAGTAGTAACCCTTGTAGTGAGGTAAATACCCAAAGGCAAAAGTATCAAAGCAGGTATCCACGGTGCTAAGGCTGGGTTGATAGTGTTGTTCTCAGCTATATTTTTCATAAACATTCCTATAAAATAATAAGCTAAGAACAGTATCATTGCTATTACCAAAGGCATACCAATCCCTCCTTTGCGAATGAAAGCTCCTAAAGGTGCCGCTACGAAAAAGAGCACAAAACAAGCCACCGTAAGAGCAAACTTATCGCTGAGATTTAAAATGTGTAAGTTCATTAGTTTATAGCGATATTCAAGGTCGCTTTGCCGGAACTCCACATTGTCTAACTGAGCTTGGTTGGTATTGATAGCCATATCAAGTACCATTGATTTTTGTGTGTTGTTCAGTTTGTTAAAGAGCTCTCTCACCGAAGTAATCTCCTTAGCAGGTTTAGGCTTCTCTTGTTTTTTTACTTCGGAAGAAGGGGATGTAGAAGGGGCTACTGAGAAACCTGTACGGCGAAACATATTATTGCCATAGTCAGTAATATTCTGTTTGAAATCGGTGCGGAGTGAGTCGATAGCGTAATTAAGCTGTCCTACATTCATCATACGATAGGTAGTAGCATCGGTTTTCTCGTTAAAATCTACATTGTTCAAATGCGAAAGGTCAAGATTGATGATGTATTTTTTAAAGTATACCTTGGCAAAAGGTTCTTTTTGTTGGGCTTCATAAGAGTTGGTTTTAATATCCTCGTAATAAGTCCCGTCTTCCAAAATAAGCTGTAAGAAGTTGCTATTAGTCTTAGAACTCTTAAGTTCTCCTCGCTTGGCATTGATTACAGTGCGATTTACTTTATCTGGAGTCTTTTTGTGAATAAGCACATTCTCTAAAAATTCGTCATTATCACCTCTTTTTTTCCCTACTTTTATGCTTATATCTTCCCCTATGTTAGAGAATACTCCTTCGGCTATAGCCATAGCAGGCTTCACTTTGGCAATGTTCGATCTAAGGGTATACACCTCGCGATAAGCTACTGGAATTACATTATTGGCTAAAAAGAAAGTGCCTAAACTCAGTAATGCCATCAGTATAATCAGCGGACGCATTACGCGCATTAGCGAAATACCTGAGGCTTTCATCGCAGCAAACTCATAGTTTTCGGCAAATGCCCCAAAGGTCATAATAGAGGCTATTACCACTGCCAAGGGCATAATGATAGGGATAAGTTGCGGAATAAAATAAATTAGAAACTTGAATATAATCCATAACTCCAAACCACGCCCCGCTAGCTCATCAATGTATGTAAAGATAGTATGGAATACAAAGATAAGAACAAGTATAGAGAGCGCTCCTAAAAAGTTAGTAAGGAACTGAGTGATAATGTAGCGGTCTAATATCTTCATCTATAATTCACTGATAGTATAGCCGTCTTTTTTGTACTTCTCGCGGTCGAATTTAAAGATATTGTTCGAAATAGGCTGGTTTGTTTTAAAAGTATTCACTGTGATAGTGGTTTTAGTACCGTTCTTTCCTATTTCAATAAGGTTGTAGATGTGTTTAGTTTGTATATCTATCCCCAACAGAATTTGCTTTACATCAGTATTAGCTTTCTGCGGTTTTAGCTCTACATATTGTATTTTGCGCCCGCGCACATTTTGCTGTATATCCCATTTGTACTTATAACCTTTCTTATAGAAGGTAAGCATTTTTGAAGGAGTAATCGCATTTTCGTCATTGGTGTTTTTCTCTATGGTTACTTCTTCATTCTCGGGTACTATGGTATAGGTCTTATGACCATCGTATATTTTAGTAGCCCCCAGATAATTTAGCACATACTTGTTTTTGGCAATGGTTACATTACCTTTGGTTTCCTGATTGATATTCTCAGCAATATTATCGAGGTTATACTTAAAATCTATATAGATATTATTGTAAGCAACCATCTTGTTGTACACTTCGTCCAATAGCTTTTTTGCCTTGTCTACTTGCTGGCTATGTGCCTGAAATACGCCTAAAAATAAAGCAAAAGCTACAATAAATATTCTTCTCATTTCTAGTGTTTTTAATGATTTAGTCTCTGTCTAATAGCAATTATTGTTCCAAAGTTTTATTGCGATATATATTTTTTACTTCTCTGTCTTGGGTTCTATCACTTTTCCTCCCTTTTTAAATATCTTTTGCATCAAGTCTTTAAAGGTATTGAAATCTACCGAATAGGTTAGTCCTACCCCTTGGGCATACCCTATACGGTCGAGCATATACTGTTGCCATTCGTTTTCTCGGTTGAATATTTTAGCTGTGAGGCTACCGTCGGTGTTTAAGCGGAATTGTACCTCTACGTTACCCGCCACTGCCGTACGGCTCACTCCTCCCACAGGGATACCCACTTTGGCATTCACACTCGCCCAATCGGTGATTTGGGTAGAGACAGTAAAGCCCAAACGGTCGCTGTTGATGTCGGACGAACCGTCGTTAATCCCCGCTTCGTACGATACTCCCAAGTTCAGCTTGTTGTCTTCGTCCGAGAGCAATTGGTTAAACAAGCCTGCTGCCGTTTCAAAGAGGTTGTAAGCTACCAAACGGTTGTCGGTATTCTTTTCGCTCATAAACGAACCCTGTGCCAAGAGCGAAAAGGCTTGTAACTGCTTGCGGTCTTGGTCTTCAAGCTTGTAGTTGAGCTCCGATACCAAACTCGGACTACTATCAGGGAAGGTAATGTCAAACAAGGTTTCGGGGCGCATCAATTCTCCCTCTAATTTAATGATTACCTGAGTGTTGATTTTCCGGTTATACTGACTGCTTTCCAATAGCGTACTTGGGTTCGCACTGAGGGTATACGCCGCTTTCAAGTCGCGCAAAGTGGCTCTTAGCGGGTCGCCACTCCAAGAAATAGACCCCCCTGGGAGCACCGTAAAACGCTTGTCGATGATGTTTTCGTACTTGAAATTATAAAAGCCCGAATAGGTGATAAAGTCCCCCCACATATTGAACTTACCGTTGGTATTGATTTCAATAAGGAGCGTACCTGCCCCACGCCCCACAAGGTTACTACCCGTTTTTCTATCCATCACAATTTCCACTTCGGCAGTAGGAAGAATATCAAGCTCAAAGTTCAGTTCTAACCCCTTGATAGACTCCAATTCTCGGTTAATTTTTACTTTTTTATCGCCCTTCTCTACAAAAGTGATAAACGAGTCATCGCCCACACTCTCACTATCGCTGAGCGGTATTTTGAAGGACGTACCCTCTTCGGTCTTCGCATTTACCTTAATCGCAATTTCGTCCAATGCTCCTTTAATGCTCGCATTCCCTTTGATAAAGGCAGTCCCGTAGAACAGCGCATCATCAGTATAAGGGGTGTTGAGCACCATAAAGCGCTTGCCAAGGGTTTGCAATCTTAGGTCTAAAAACCAATCTAATAGTTTGTTATGCCTAATCGAACCATTCAGTTTAGCTTGTGTTTTATAAGCGGTATCGGTCAGTAGCCAGTTATCTATATCAAATGTCTTGTTATTCACCTTTATCCGTGCACCTTCCTGAATATCAGTATTGAGTTTCAGGTACGTAATCCCCACACCTGCTTTGTGCAAGGTGAGTTCGCCGTCCATCAGTGGGTCGGTTACGCTACCGTCTATCTTCACTTGCCCCGACATCGTGCCTCTAAGGTTGTAGAAGACTCCCTCCAAGAACGGATTAAAAGGCGAGAGCTCAAAGTCTCTAAAATAAGCCGTAAGGTCGAGCAAAGTACCCCGCTTCTTGTCTAAGTTAATTTTCCCTCTCGTAGCAAAGCCAAGAGCCCGCCCGTTAGAGAAAAACGCCCCTACATCAAACGACGACAAATCACTATTACCAAAGATACCCACTTCCAAATCGCCATAGTCATAGCCATTCAGTTTAAAATAGCGTATAAAAAGGTCTGCCGAAGGGTAATATAAGTTCCCGCGTTGAGTAAGCGACACGTTACCATTGAGCGTTCCCGTGAGGTTAAGCCCTTTGATTTCGGGTACTATCTTGTCCATCGCTACGTTATGGGCAACTAAATGCAGATTCTTATAATCTTTGGTAGTGATGAGCCCACTGAGGTTCATATATTGGTTTTGGTGCGCCATCTTGAAGTTGCTCACCTTAATCGTATCGGCAGTACGGTTGAGCACAATCTTGTTGTACTCATTCATCGCATTCTCGCGGTTGATATACCACGCATTGCCTTTGAAGTTTATCAGTGATTTCTTAATCCCTATAATCGACTGTTGTTTCTTGTTCAAAGTATGGTAGAAATTCAGCTCATAAGTATCTCTGCCGGTATCGCCCCCTTTGAACTCAGTACGGAAGAAAAGCGTATCTTTGATAGTGGTATTAATCAGGTTAAAATCTTGAATGGCATACACCCCAAAATCGGCTTTCTTCACTTCAAAATAAGTATTGTACAGTGGGTTTTTATTGTCAATTTCAAGACTAATACTGTCTATCTGAGTGCCGTATGCATTCACGCTGGGCGACTTCATTTGGAACTTAAAACTCCCTTTATCGGCATCTATATTCCCGTTGATGAAAGTGTTTCTGCCTATCTTCACTTTGGGCACAAACACTTCTACTATCTTGTTGTAAATATCAAAATGGAAGTCTACGTACTGGTTTTTCTCTATCTTATACGGGTTGTATTGGGCATAGATACTCCCCACCGCATTTTGCATTACCTTTTTTAGCTCAGCTAACTTGAACTTTCCTCTTACATTCCCGCTCACAATATCAGGCGAATTAATTGTGATTTCTTTCACTCCATTGTTTAAGGTTGAAACGACCTCGAAGTCTTTAAAGGTAAAACTTCCCGCTGAATTGATGTAATTGGTGTGTTTAAATGATATTTTACCCACAATATCGTCCAACTGATTGCCCGAAATGTCTATCACTACCTTACCACATAACTGCGATACACTGTCCATTTCCATAAAGTGTAAAGCGTGCAAATCGGCAATAGCAATATCCGCTTGAAAGTCAAATTTGTTGTTTCTGCCCGATAGGTCAGCAAGTCCGTTGAAGTTCATCGTAAGGTTCGGGTCTTTTGCGTCTATTTTGCCGTTAAACACCTGATTCCTAAACTCCCCATTAATACCTATGCGCTGGTAGTTATAACCGTTGTAGCCCACCGAATGAACCGTGCCATTGGCGTAGAGTTGCATAGTTTTAAAGTTCAATCCTTGTCCGCGCACTGTCATATCGGCAGTGAGTGCGCCCATAGTCGGGTCGTCCAAAATCTTGCCCAAATGAAACTGATTCGTAGTGAGCGTACCTCTAAAAGCCGTTTTATCGGTATGGGTAAGGTCTTCCAAAGAGCCGTCAATATGTGCTTCGCCGTCATTGGTTTTCAGCAGTACATTGGCTTGTAGCGAAGTCGTTCTGTAAGCAAAATCACCTTCTACTGAAAACATTCCTAACCTTTGTAGTTCCGCTGGAATATTTTCACCCAAATCCTTAGGCATTAAGTAAGCCAAATCGTTATAAATGCTCTCGGCATATACACCTTTGCCTATAACGGCTATATTAGCGTGTTTTGCTAATAGATTTTGGAAAGTTAAATCTCCCTCTATAAGCGTGTTCTGATAAGATATTTTTCCCTGCGGAATAGTGAAGTTGTTCAGCGTTCCTTTCATCGTTACGCCCTCTAACACAATGTTTCTACCTCCGTTGAAACCATTGTAAAAAGCGTTCAAATCGGTAGTGTTTACCGTAGCTTTGGGCAGATTAACGTCAAAGACTACCTTGTTCACAAAATCGCCAAAACTGCCGTTGTGAGAGAACATCGTTATAGTACCTTGAATGTCCGTCAATGCCGTTTGCAGTCGCAAATCCTTGGCTTGCATCAAGCTATCGGTATAGCTGAACTGTGTATTTAGGTGGGTAACATTCAGTTTGTCATCAAAGCGGAAGTTCCCTTCTTGCATCTCAAAAAACACTTTGCTACCCAAGATTTTAAAGTCGTTTAGCTTAGTGTTCAGATGGTCTACTTTCAAGATAGAAGGGTTAGCGTTATTCTCGTCCGAAATACGGCAATAGCTGTCTTTTAGCTTGATGCTTTTTGCCTTCATCACAAACTTGCCCGTGCTGGGTTCCCCCGAATCGAATTTGTTTACAAACACGTCCAGGTTAGACAAAGTATCGCCCTTATGGGTTTTCATATTGAAAATGAGACTATCACCCTTTATGTGTCCAAAGTACAAATTACCGTCAAACAGCTGTTTAAAGTCTAAAATAGAAGTCGTAAGTTTCTTTGCCGAAATAAGCGTATCTTGCTTGTGGTCGCGAATAAGCACTCGCTTAATATCCACATCCCCGTTGATTTTCAGATGTATACGCTCTATATTCAGGTCGATATCAAAATCTTTATTCAGGTAGTTCACCACCTTTTTAGCAATGAAGGTTTGGGTGGCGGGTAAGGTCAAAAGCAGAGCCGTAACCCCAAGTAACACAAGGGTTATAAGGAAGAAACGGACAAGTATTTTTCGTAATCTTTTGATAGAATGAGTTCTTTACTGCTGACTTAGCGTGCAAAGATACGAATAAAATTGAAAAGCAAAAAAAGATATACTGAAAAAATACCTAAACACACTAAAATAGCTTCTTTTCTCCTTCATCTTACCCCCGCTTTATCTTCATTGTACCTTCACTTTATCGTCATTGTACCTTCGCTTTATCTTCATTGTACCTTCACTTTATCGTCATTGTACCTTCGCTTTATCTTCATTTTATCTTCATTGTGCCTCTGCTTTATCTTATTGTACTTTTACTTTATCTTCATTGCGCCTTCGTTCATTTATCACCTGTCCGTATGACTCGCATCGTCTTACCACCACCGCAATCCCCTTTTGAAGAAAGTCCACATTTGTCATTCGTCACTTGTCATTCGTCATTTATCGCCTTTTCCCTCGCCACACTCCCCTCGGAGAGGAAGCCCGTTATAGTGGAGTATGTGTAAGGAGGGAGGTTTGTCTCCTTTTCCAGCTTGTCCCCCTTC
>NZ_KB291479.1:0-6542 GCF_000318315.2 Capnocytophaga sp. oral taxon 324 str. F0483
CTTACAGTTTTGGTTACAAACTTTGGCAATGTTTTTTTGTTTTTATCTTCTAAAAATCATATCTTTGTATCACATTATTTTTTATCTTTTACCTGAATATACTCCATATTTTTGATGATAAATAAAAAAGTTGTACCTTTGTGGTGTCAAACCCAGAAACGATATTTCCAATGAAACCTTTTTATTTTTTCTTCTGTATGCTCCTCGTTATGAGTTGTAGCAAAAGTTCAAATGATAGTTCTTCCAATCCTTTACAAGGCACGTGGAAACTTATAGCTGTGATCGACGAAACTGGAAATGGTAGAAAGCCTGATCCTACAGTAGCCGATTGTCCGGATTGTTATGTGATTACTTTTAATAATGATGGTACTCTCACAGGAAAAACACATACTAATTTGCTTAGGGTAAATTACTCTTTTAGTGCTGAAAGCAGAGTGTTATCAATTGAAAAAGGCTTAGGAAGCACTAACGCTGCTGAAACTGCTGATGGTGAGTTGTTGATAAAAGTACTCACAGATAAGAGTATTTGTGTTTTCAAAAACAATTTGCTAAAAGTAGTCAATCAAGATACTCAAAACATTAAAGAATCCTTACTTTTCGAAAAACGATGAAACCTTTTTACTTCTTTTTCTGTATGCTCCTCGTTATGAGTTGTAGCAAGAGTTCCGATGATAATAACGCTTTTGCTTTTATGCCTCTACTCAATAGTTATATGGGTTCTACTGCTTCTGTTACTCACCAGCAAGAAATTATTCATAGCGAAACCGAATTACAAGAGATTGCTAAAAAATGAGGTATAGAACACAAAATAGCCAAACTCTCTAAAATTAATTTTAACACTGAACAGTTGGTACTCATTTGGGGAGACATCAAAGGTTCGACACCATCGCAAATAGAGGTAATCTCGGCTATAGAATATGATGACTATATAGAAATCATCACTGAAAGCAAAGTAACAGGAGATGCCTCGGCACTTAGTCGTCCTTTTTGTATTATTAAAACGACTAAAACACATAAGAAAATGGTGATTAAGAGTAATATCTCTACTAGTGGAATTATAGATTCTTAAAACAATTTCCTTAAAACATTTGTTTTTTAATGACAGGTTTAATACCTTTGCGGAGTAGTTTATTAGGTATCAGACGTTAGAGTTTTTTTCAGAAACTCTCCGAGCTTCTCCGAAAATTCAGACACTCCTAAACAACTTTACTCAAGAAGTTCAACTAAATATCAAATAACAACAAATTAAAATGTAAAAGGTATCATTTTACCTCTTATCTCTTACCTAAACAAAATGGATAGTAAATTTAACATAGGACAACGCGTGTGGGTTTCTCCTCAACTCACAGGAAAACCCGATTGGGTAGAAGCTACCGTTACCGAAATAGAACAAAATCCTTTTATAGGAATTGTCATTGAAGTAAAAACGGACAATGGCGAATTATTCTTTGAAAAAGAAGATATGTTTAAACCCGTTGAAGAGGAAGAATTATGTACGCTATAGCTTTTGACTTAATAGTTTCTGAGCTAAAGAAACATTATAAAGATCCATATCACAACGCTTATGCTGAAATTAGAAAAGTACTTAAACAAAATAATTTTTATTGGATACAAGGGAGTACTTATGCTACTGAAGGCGATTTGCGAGCCCTTTTTCGTGCTATACAAAGCCTAAAAAATATCAAATGGTTTTGCCTTTCAGTAAGAGATATTCGCGCTTTCAAAATAGAAGACTACTCCGATTTCACTCAAGAATTTCAACTAAATATCAATTAACAACGAGTTAAAATGTAAAAGGTATCATTTCTTACCTCTTATCTCTTACCTCTTAACTAAACAAAATGGAAAGAATAGCAAGTTTTTGTATCGACCACCTCAAACTCGAGCGTGGCATTTATGTATCGCATAAAGACTATGTAGGCAACGAAGTGCTTACCTCTTTCGATATCCGTATGAAGCTCCCCTACCGTGAGCCCGTACTTGGCAGTCCCGAAACGCATACTATCGAGCACCTTGCCGCTACTTGGTTGCGCAATAACCCCAAGTGGAAAGACAAAATTATCTATTGGGGGCCTATGGGCTGTATGACCGGTAATTACCTTATTCTCGCTGGCGACTATACTTCTAAAGATATCGCCCCCCTGATTACCGAACTCTTTGAGTATATCGCTAATTTTGAAGGTGACATTCCTGGTGCATCGGCTTTAGAATGTGGCAATTTCTACAACAATAACCTCCTAATGGCGAAGTATGAAGCTAAGAAATACTTAGAAACTCTTCACCACCTCACTGATAAAAATCTGAATTATCCCAAGTAAAATATGAATACAATGATTTTACAAGAACCCACTTTTCTAACCGATAGACAAGGCAATACACTCTCGGCAGTTGTTCCTATTGAACAATACTACGAGCTTTTGAGAATTGCTGAATTATATGAAGAGTTAGAAGATTTACAACTCTATTACGAATCTAAAGCCGACCCAACTCCTGCTGAGCCTGCTGATATAGTATTTAAAAGAATAGAAGCTCGCCGTAATCAAAATGAAAACTAAAACCAAAACAGAAAAAGAATATACTGTTGTATTGAAGAAAAAAGCAGAGAAGTTTTTAGATGGACTTTCTGAACCTAATTATTCTGCTGTTAAGACTGCTATTCTCTCTTTGGCTTACAATCCAAGACCTTTTGGTTATATCAAACTATCAGGTTCTGATGCCTATAGAATAAGAGTAGGAAACTATAGAATTATCTATGACATTTTTGATGAAATACTCACTGTAGAAGTTGTCAATATAGGTCATAGAAAAGAGATTTACAAAAATTCAAAACTATAAACAATGAATACACCCGAAAAATTATCCCTCTTGCGCTCTAAAATGCAAGAAAACCACATCGACGCTTTTGTGGTATTCAGCGCCGACCCTCACCTTAGTGAATACCTACCTAAAGAATGGCTCGAACGCGCTTGGCTCTCTGGATTTACAGGCTCTGCAGGTTTCGTGGTCGTTACCAAAGATAAAGCTGGCTTATGGACGGACTCTCGCTACTTTGTACAATCGGCTATTGAGCTCAAAGGCTCTGGCATCGACCTCTTCAAAGACGGTGTAGAAGGCACTCCCGATTATGCCGATTGGCTCGTATCAGTACTTCCCGCTGGGGCTACTGTGGCTCTCAACGCCTTGGCTACCTCTCACATAGCTTGGGAAAAACTACAAGCTACTTTAACCGCTCACAATATCAAATTGGTACATAAACCTCTCATCGACCTTATCTGGACGAACCGCGAAAAAGATTCTCTTCATCACATTTTCGTACACCCCGATAAATGGGCAGGACAAACCGTAGCCGAGAAACTCACCGCTATTCGCAAAGCAATGGCTACCCATCGCACTACCTTGCACCTTATCACTGCCTTAGACGATGTAGCTTGGACGCTCAACCTCCGCGGTAGCGATGTGGCTTACAACCCTGTATTCCTCGGTTATATCGCCCTCACCGATAAAGAAGCGACCCTTTTTGTAGATAAAGCTAAACTCACCCCTGAGGTAGAAGCTCATTTGGCAGTAGCCAAAGTAAACGTGCGTCCTTATGATCAGTTTTACAACTATTTGGCTACCGTAAAAGGACAAAATATACTCCTCGCCCCTAATACCAATCAGGCAATATTCGAAGCTCTCCAAAAGGACAATAAACTCGTGCAAGCTCCCGCTCCTGGCAACCTGATGAAAGCCGTGAAGAACGCTACCGAGCTCGAAGGATTCCGCACCGTAATGGTACGCGATGGGGTAGCAATGGTGAAGTTCCTCTACTGGCTCACCCACCAAGTAGGCAAAGAACCAATGACCGAATATAGCATCGGCAAGAAGCTACGCGATTTCCGCGCCGAAGGCAAAAACTTCGTAGGCGAAAGTTTTGGCAGTATCATTGGTTATCAAGGTAATGGCGCCATTGTGCACTATTCAGCTCCTCAGCACGGCAGTAAAGAGGTACATCCCGAAGGTAGTGTTTTGGTAGACTCTGGCGGACAGTATCTTGAAGGTACTACCGATATCACTCGTACCATTCCATTAGGCAAAGTGAGTCAGCAGTTTATTGACGATAGCACCCTTGTACTCAAAGGAATGATACAACTCGCAATGGTACAATTCCCAAGAGGTACTCGTGGCGTACAGCTCGATGCTTATGCCCGTATGGCGCTTTGGAAAAACCACAAGGACTACGGGCACGGTACAGGTCACGGTGTAGGTAGCTTTATGAATGTACACGAAGGACCTCAAAATATCCGCAAAGACCTCAACCCACAAGTGCTATTAGCAGGTATGGTATGCTCCGACGAACCTGGGGTATATCTCGAAAACCAATACGGTATTCGTCACGAGAACCTCATTACGGTGCGTGAAGTAGTTACCAACGAGTTTGGTACGTTCTACGATTTCGAGACCCTCACCCTTTGTCCGTTTATGCCCTCAAGCATCAATGTGAGTCTCCTTACCGATGTAGAGCGTAAATGGCTTAATGCCTACCACAAAACCTGTGAAGAAAAACTCGCTCCCCTTTTGGAAGGAGAAGTAAAAGAATGGTTCTTAACTCTTGTAAAACCTTTGTAGTTTAGCTTCTATTTGTTTTTAAATATACTGAAGGAAGGCTATCCAAAGCTCTATTTGGGTAGCCTTTTTTAATTATTACACTTGCCAATTGTTTATTATTTTGTACTTTTGAGCCCAAAATATAATAAGATGTCTGTAGAAGTTCAACAACTAACAAAAATATACGGACAGCAAGTGGCTGTCAATGCTATCAGTTTTCAACTTGAAAAAGGTGAAATTACCGGCTTTTTAGGACCTAATGGAGCAGGTAAATCTACTACTATGAAAATGATTACAGGAGCGCTTACCCCTACTGATGGAACAATAACAGTAAATGGCATTGATATACTAAAAAATCCTATTGAAGCACAGAGAACAATAGGGTATTTGCCTGAACACAATCCGTTGTATACCGAAATGTACGTGCGGGAATATCTGCGCTTTATGGCTGAACTATACCCCAAAGTCCCCTCCGATAGAATTGAAGAAATAATTGCTCTTACAGGGCTTTCTTCTGAAAGTAATAAGAAGATAGAGGCGCTCTCCAAAGGCTATCGTCAACGTGTAGGCTTGGCTTCTGCGCTTATTCACGACCCCGAAATTCTTATACTCGATGAACCTACCACAGGGCTCGACCCCAATCAGCTGGTAGAAATACGCCATATTATCAAAGAGTTAGGTAAGCGTAAAACAGTGTTGCTATCTTCTCATATTATGCAAGAAATTCAAGCTTTGGCTGACCGTGTGATTGTATTGCATAAAGGTAACATCGTGTTAGATAAGAAAATGACCGAACTGCAAAACAAAGAACAAATTATAGAAGTAGCTTTTGATTTTCGTGTCGAAGAACGCCTCTTGCGCGCTTTGCCTAACATAACATCAGTGCATAACGTCTATGATTTTCTATATCAGTTGCAGTTCGATACCTTAGAAGATATGCGCCCCACTGTATTTGATTTTGCCAAAGAAAACGGATTGAAAATACTACAAATTAATCACAAGCATAAAGACTTAGAAGAAACCTTTATTCAACTAACGGCTAATAATTAAAAAAGTTGCTTGATTTTTTCAAGCAACTTTTTTTATTAACCATTAGGCATTATTTTATTCAGAAACGTCTCCCTACAATTCTCAGCAATCGTAATGCGTTGTTTGCCAAATACTATTTGGTTGCGCTCCACTACTTCTACTTTGTCCAAAGCTACTATAAACGACCTATGCACTCGCATAAACCGTTCTTCCGGTAATTCCTCTTCCAATTTCTTCAAGCTCATTAGCGTTATAATAGGTTGTGGCTGACTGTCGAGGTATATTTTTACGTAATCTTTAAGACTTTCTATATACAAAATATCATCATACATCACCTTTATTTGCTTGTAATCCGCCTTTACAAACATATAATCCTGCGCTATTTCGAGCGGTTTTTCAGTAACAAAAGGTGTGCTTAATAGCAAAGCCTTTTGAGCCGTCTCCAAAAACTCAGCATAATCAAAAGGTTTCAATAAGTATCCAATAGAGTTTACCTTATATCCCTCAATAGCGTATTGGTCAAAAGCCGTAGTAAAAACAATTTTAGTAGAGGTGGGTATCTTTTTAGAAAGCTGGAGCCCTGTAAGCTCAGGCATTTGGATATCCATATAGATAAGGTCGGGCGTACTACCTTCATATAAGAACGTCAATACATCAATAGCATTGCTAAATTTGCCGACTAACCTCAGAAAAGGAGTCTTTATCACATAACTTTCTAGCAGTTGGAGCGCCATAGGCTCATCGTCTACAATGATACAAGTAAGTTGCATTTTGCCGCAGATATAAAATTCCAAAGGCAAAGATACACTTATTTTTCCGTTATATACCCAAATAATAATATTTTTTCTCCCTACATCCCCCCTTTTCCGTCGTCATATTTCCCCCTTTGAAGGGAAGTCCGCGAGAGCGGAGTATGTGTAAAGGGG
>NZ_KB291480.1:0-29003 GCF_000318315.2 Capnocytophaga sp. oral taxon 324 str. F0483
AGAGGAAGAGGCACTAGGCCTTAGGCCATAGGCAATAGGGGATAACCTCCCCTTAGCCCTCTCTCTGAGGGGGAATGTAGCGACGGGAAGGAGAAGGTAAAGCGAAGGTAGGAGAGAGATGTAGTGAACAATTTAGCAAAAAAAAAAGAGGTAAGAATGCTATGGCAATTCTTACCTCTTTTTATTATAGTTCAATACAATTAAAATATCGCAGAGAACAATTTAGGATTGATGTTTAGGCTACACCAGAACCAGTCTTGGTAACCGCGTTGGTTAGCAGTACCTTTGAGGGCTTTAGTGCCATCGTTAGCAAAATAAGTAGAGTAACCTACTTGTAACCCTATAAAAGGTTGTACTTTTAAGTTGTACACTAAGTCGATTTCACTACCGTAACTGCTGTGTTTCTTACCTCCATCTTCGAATTTAGCAGCAGGAGCGAAATAGTGGAAAGTAGCGCTGAGGTTGCTCTTTTCGCCAGTGCGCACATTGGCAGTGAGATAAGGATTGAGCAAACCTACAGAAGGAGTGAAACCTACATAGTAATAATCCATAAAGCCGTAGAACTTGTGGTTAGTACCGCTGAATGGATTGAATTTCTTGTCTTTAGAATTGTCATCAGAGGCGTTGCCACTGAGGTAATCTACTCCAGCGGTTAAGCCAAAGATAGGAGAGAACTTGTAGCCTGCGTTCACTGCAAACATATAAGCGCTTTTATCGGCTCCTGTAGCGTTTTTACCAGTTTGCATATAAGCAGAAGCACCATAGGTCAATTGGTTACTTTTGCCAGTGTAGTGTGCTCCGAAAGTTTGCATATTTTGGTCAGCACTGTCATTAGTACGGTAACCTAAGTTAGCAAACAAGAGCGACAATTGGTGCGCTTCACTGATGCTATAGTGTGCATGAAGAGCTTGCAAGTGTTGGTAATCCTGACCCAATCCTGGAGTAAAATTCTGTCCGCTGGGAGTATTTACATTTAGAGTAGGGGTCGTGGTACTTCCCGATTGGTTATAAGCAAAGAAACCGCGAAGTGTCAACTTTTCAGAAGGTGTCCAATTGAGGTTCACTGCATCGTGACTACGTCCGGCAGGGTGCCAATCGAGAGAGCCGAAAATACGGTCGTCGTCCAGTGCAATCACTTGTCTACCTACTTTTGCGCTAAGGGTATTCACAAGAGGGATTTCGGCATAAGCCTCGAAAACCGACATACCGCCTGTTCTATCGACGGCTTGTACTTGTTGTGCTTGCCCCCAAACGTTCACGTTTTGAAGAGAAACGTACAAATGTAGGCGGTCGCTATGCTTATAGTCGAAGTTTAAACGCACGCGGTTGTTGGTGAGGATAGCAGGCGATTCTCCTTCTACTAAAGGGCGATATGCCCCATTGCGGTACTCAAAACGCGGACGAATTTGTGCTGATAGCGTGAACTCGTTATCGGCAGGGGGCGGAGGAGGAGGTGTCATCATCTCTTCCATAGGAGGTTGTGGAGGAGGAACACCTTCATTAGGGGCAGGAGGATTTTCTACCTGCGCAGTTGCTAAAGAGGGGTACAAAACGAAAGCGGTACCCAAAGCAAAAAATGATAATAAATGTTTTTTCATTGGTATAGTGTTTTTAAAATATTTTACGTTTAAAATAGGTTAAAATACTGAAAATAAGACACAAGAGCAAAGTTTCTTATTTAGAATAACAATAAAATAAGGATATATCTTTATTTTCTTTTGCAAATGTAAGGAAACTATTTTACATTTGCAACGAAAAGCAACGAAAAGCAACGAAAAAAATATTTTTTATATAATGGCGACAACAGATAACAACACCCCATCTACTAAAAAAGGACGATGGTTTCGTTTCTTAATTCCCTCGTTAGTAGGGATACTGATAGGGCTTTGCGGGTATATTTTCTATATATCCAAAGCATATACCTATCTGTCCGACGACCCCAAGGCGTGTGTGAACTGCCATATTATGGAGCCTGAGTACGCTACGTGGATGCACTCTTCGCACGGTCGCAATACCGTGTGTAACGATTGTCACGTGCCTCACGACAACGTTTTTCGCAAATATTATTTTAAAGCGAACGACGGACTTCGCCACGCTACAATGTTCACCTTCCGTATGGAACCACAAGTGATTAAGATGCACACTCCAGGGCAAACAGTGGTACAAGAAAATTGTATTCGTTGCCATAGTACTTTGGTAAGTGAAGTGCAAGCGGGCAAGGTGACTGCTAAAATGGCACACGCTGATAACGGTAAATTGTGCTGGGACTGCCACCGCGAAGTACCTCACAGCCGTGTGAGAGGGCTTAATGCTGCTCCTCATTCACCTGTGCCTATTGTGGACAATATGCCGAGCAACACTCCTGATTGGCTTGACAAAATGGTGAAAAACAG
Source organism: Capnocytophaga sp. oral taxon 324 str. F0483 (assembly GCF_000318315.2). Lineage (NCBI taxonomy): Bacteria > Pseudomonadati > Bacteroidota > Flavobacteriia > Flavobacteriales > Flavobacteriaceae > Capnocytophaga > Capnocytophaga sp. oral taxon 324. Next base: position 2,394 of record NZ_KB291480.1, read on the forward strand.
AGAAAAATCAAATAATTAAAAAAAACGAAATATAATTTATACAGCGATGAAAAAGAAACATTGGTTAATTGCAGGTTTATTAGCAATAGTTACCTTCTTATTAGGTCTATTGGCTAATTCGATAATGAACAGATCAACAGAAGCTCAGTTAATAGCTAGAGGTGGTAATAACCTTAAAGAGGGTGAATGCCGCAACGAGCTCTACGAACCGTTCTATCCTCGTGAATACGCTTCGTGGGCAGCTACTGCCGACACTACTTTCCGCTCTAAGTATATGAGTAGTCAAGATGATGATTTGCTCGCTTTGCGCCCCGAAATGGTAATCCTTTGGGCAGGGTATTCATTCTCTAAAGAGTACAACGCTCCACGCGGACATATGCACGCTATTGAAGACGTTACTAAAATCCTCCGTACTGGTGCCCCTACTGATTCAACTCACTCTCCTCAACCAGGTACTTGCTGGACTTGTAAAAGCCCTGATGTGCCTCGTTTAATCAAAGAAGTAGGTGCTGAAACTTATTACAGCGCACCTTGGGATCAATGGGGTAGCCAAATCGTAAATCCTATCGGTTGCGCTACTTGCCACGATACTAAAACTATGAAATTGCAAGTAAGTCAATTGGCTTTACAAGAAGCCTTCAAACGTCAAGGTCGCGATATCAATAAAGCTACTCATCAAGAGATGCGTTCTCTTGTGTGTGCGCAATGCCACGTAGAGTACTACTTCAAAGGTGATAAAAAATATCTTACTTTCCCTTGGGATAAAGGTATGACTGTTGAAAAGATGGAAGAGTACTACGATGCAGAAGGTTGGACTGACTATGTACACCCACTTAGCCGTACTCCTATCCTCAAAGCACAACACCCCGACTATGAACTTTCTCAACTCGGTATTCACGGACAACGCGGCGTTTCTTGTGCCGATTGCCATATGCCTTACAAAACTGATGGTGCTGTGAAATTTACTGATCACCAAATCAGTAGCCCTTTGCGTAACGTATCAGCAAGCTGCCAAACTTGTCACCGCCAAAGTGAAGAAGAATTGGTGAAAAACGTATACGATCGCCAAGATGCTGTATATGGTATGCGTATGAAACTCGAAAAACAATTAGCAAAAGTACACTTTAAAGCTAAATTCTTGTGGGATAACGGTGCTACTGAAGAACAAATGAAACCTACTTTGGCACTTATCCGCAAATCACAATGGCGTTGGGATATGGTACACTCTTCACACGGTGCCGCTTTCCACGCTCCTATCGAATCTGAACGCCTCCTTAGCGATGGTCTTATCTATGCTTATCAAGCTGAAAATAATTTAGATGTGCTTAAAGAAAAACTAAACATCAAAACCGCTTTCGTGATGCCTGATATCAGCACTAAAGCTAAGGCTCAGAAAGAAATAGGCTTAGATATCCCTAAAGAAGAAGCTGCTAAGAAGCAATTCTTAGAAACTATCGTTCCTAAATGGATTAAAGAAGCTAAAGAAAAAGGACGCTTAGTAACCCAAAAGTAATTTAACAAATTACGAATGACATATGACGAGTAGGGGCGAATTACATTCGCCCCTATTTCTTACCTCTTATCTTTTACCTAACTATGAAACAATATCCTTTCGCTATTCTCGTAGCGTGCATATCCCTTATCATAGGGCTGATACTACAACTTACCTTAGGAAGTATCAGCAAAAGTTGGTTTAGCTTTCCTTACAATGTAATAGGAGGCTTTGCCTTTGTGGTACTCACTACAGCTGTATATTTTATTTTTAGAAAAACAAACTTCATCGTGCGCTTTTCATCAGTGCCTTTTGCTATTGTTACGGTCGTAACCCTTGGGGTTCTCACCATTGGTTTGGGGAGCATCAACGTAAATCCTCAAGAGGTAGCTCATAGCTTTGTGGGCAAATTGGGCTTAGACGACCTCACCAAAACTTGGTATTTTGGTATTATCTTCGTATTGGCACTGATGAACCTCTGGTTTTCTATCCTCAAACGCTCGATGGTCTACCAACGTAAAAACATACCTTTCCTCCTCAACCACTTTGGCTTATGGCTTACAATGTTTGCTGGCGTATTAGGTCAGGGAGATATTATACGTCTGAAAATGAACCTCTATAAGGATAAGCTCGAATGGCGTGCAACTACTGAAGATAATCAAATGGTAGAACTCCCCATTGCAATGGAACTCAAAGAGTTCAGTATTGATATTTATCCTAACAAACTATTTGTGATTGATAGTACAGGTTCAGCACTACCTCACGAAAAACCTCAAGGCTTTATGCTCGAAAAAGACGGCGACTATGCAACCCTGCTAAACTGGAAAATCACCCTTCACCAATATCTCGAAAAAGCCATTCCCGATACCGATAGTACCTACATCAATCATACGATGTGGGGTGCGACCAATGCAGCTAAGGTAACCGTAGAAGACCTTCGTACTCACAAAAAGAAAACCGATTGGATTTCTGCCGGAAACTTCCAATTCTCACCCCGTGCCATTCATTTAGACGATGAGCATACCTTGGTAATGGCTCCTGCCGAAGCACGTAAATTCCAATCTGAGGTATTAGTATATCAAAAAGGAAAACAAGAAGTTTTAGAAGAAAAAATAGAGGTGAATCACCCTATCAGTGTAGGCGGTTGGCGTATTTACCAATTGAGCTACGACGAGCGTATGGGACGTTGGTCAGAACTCAGTGTCGTCGAACTCATCTCCGACCCTTGGTTACCTGTCGTTTATGTAGGAATTTTCTTACTACTTGCTGGCGGTATTGCTCTACTCTTTGAAGTAAAAACTAAAACAGCTAACAAGTAACAGCTAGCGCTGTTGTTAATTATTAATTGTCAATTGTTAATTAAAAATGTGGCATTATTTTAATCTTATAACATATATCGCAGTAGCTTTGTGGCTACTTTCAGGTGCGCTTATCTACAGCAAGAGCAAAGCGCTTAGAGGAGTGAGTATTGCAGCTCACTTGGTAGCTACCTTAACCATAGGAGGTTTTATTGTTGCCTTATGGCAAAACTTAGACCGTCCGCCATTGCGCACACTTGCCGAAACGCGTATTTGGTATGCTTTCTTTATGGGGCTCATAGGCTGTGCTATCTATTGGCTCTATCGTCAAAAGTGGATGCTTAGCTATTCGGCTGTAATGGGGATTGTGTTTGTAGTACTTACCTACACCCACCCCGATACAATGAACAAAGCCCTGATGCCTGCCTTACAGAGCGTGTGGTTCATTCCACACGTAATCGTGTATATCTTTGCTTATGCGATGTTGGGTATGGCTTCACTTACCGCTTTCTATGGCATTTATCGCTATAAAAAAGGAAAAGAAGTACAATCAATCTTTACTGTTATCGACCAACTCGTAAAAATAGGTTATGTATTTCTCACCTTTGGATTGCTTTTTGGAGCCCTTTGGGCAAAAGAAGCGTGGGGACACTATTGGACGTGGGACCCTAAAGAAACTTGGGCGTTTATCACTTGGCTCGGCTATTTGGTATATCTCCACCACAAGTACAATCACAAAGAAAAGAAACCTTTTCAGAGTTTTATCATTGTAGGGCTCGCATTCATACTGTTACTCATCTGCTGGTTTGGCGTTAACTACTTGCCAACGGCACAAATGAGTGTACATACCTATTCAGGATAAATAATAAAAAAAGCTGTTAAGTCCTCGCTTAGCAGCTTTTTTACTTATTGTGCTACGATTTTTGCCGAAAGTTATAACTGCCCTTGTAGTTTACACCTCCCCATTTACTAATTTTCTAATTTGCTAATTCTCTAATTATCCCTTCTCTTTTCCGTCCCTACATTCCCCCTCTCCTTGGGAGAGGGACGGGGTGAGAATTCTCTTTCTTTCGCCTCGAAACCCTATTTTTTTCATTTTTATACTCGTTGTATCATATTATGAATCAATTTTTTATATACCCTTTCTATACCAATCGTCCAAGATTCGTATAAGCTTCCTATAAGCTAACCCCACCCTCCTAACACCCTTTTTTCACCAAATATTCTCTCAGCTCTCTTCCGATTTCTTCTGTTTCCTTCCGATATGCTCAGAGTCTCTCTGAGAAGTTGTTTATCAATACTCAAAAAATAAAAATACGTCCTTTTTGTTGTTTTTTTTCGGCAGAGTTGCTACTTTTGCAATCTTAGTTTGGTGGCGAAATGAGTTTTTTAAAAAATATAAAAGGGGTTATCAAGAATAATAAAAAGATTGTAGAGAATTATTTTTTTATGACATTGCTACAATTTTTAAATACATTGTTTTATTTACTTATTTACCCTTATTTGATAAGAGTTTTAGGAGGGGAAGGATATGGTTTATACGTTTTTGCTTCTTCTATAGCTGCTTATTTCATATTCTTTATCAATTTTGGATTTGATTTACCAGCTACTAAGTTGATTGCAGAAAATGTAAATAATAAAAAAAAACTTGAACGAGTATTATCAGAGGTTTTTACAGCTAAGAACTACTTATTTTTGATTTCCATAATAGTTTTTGCTATATTATTATTTAGTATCCCTTTGTTTTGGAACAATAAATGGATATTTATAAGCTGTTTTAGCACTGTGTATTCATATATTTTATTTCCACAATGGTTTTTTCAAGGGATACAACAAATGCGAGTGCAAACAATGTTGCAATTGGCAGTAAAAATATTGAGTTTACCTTTTATATTTGTTTTCGTAAAAGAAAAAGAAGATTTAATGCTATATTCATTTATTGTAGCAGGAACTACTTTTTTAGCAGGCATTATTTCTTTTGTTATTATACATATTAAATATCAATTGTATGTGAGCTGGATAGCTTTGAAAGAACTGAAAGAGGTTTTTAAAAAATCACTACCTTTCTTTTACAGTTATTTGGCAGGCTCTTTAAAGGAGTACAGTATCCCCGTAATTATAGGAGCTTTATTTGGAATGAAAGAAGTAGCAATATATGATTTAGCCAATAAGATTATTTATATTCCTCGCGTAATATTTATGAGCATTAATGCAGCTATTTTTCCAAAAATAGTAGTACATAATAATGCAAATGCTATAAAGAAAATCATACGATGGGAATATATATTATCGATGATTACAATGCTAGGGATAGCTTTGTTAGGAGGCTATGCCGTACATTTATTAGGAGGAGATAGTATGGCTGAAGCTCATTATATGGCAATATTGTTAAGTAGTACTATTTTGAGCAGACTAATAGTGGGCGCCTATACTTATTTTGTGTTTATCCCTAATGAGAAAAATTTTTTGGTTACCAAAACACAGCTTATAGCTTTGGTTAGTTTTGTGATAAGTGCTTTTGTTTTGTTATTTAATAGAAGTATTTTTACAATAGGGATAATGATAACTATTTCGGCACTATCTGAGATTATATATTGTTTATATGCGACATCAAAGTATAAATTACTTTTAAATACTACGGAAGATGAAAATAGCACTTTTAGGAAGTAAAGACTATGATAGTTTAGAATTCCATTTAAATGATTCACTAACCTTTTTAGGGCATACTGTTTTTCATATTGATATTAAAGATGTAAGCAGGTTGCCCTTGCGTTATAATTATTGGTTGCAACAGTTTTTTCAAGGGTATGACGCTCGTATATTTAAGAAAATAGCCAAACGTATAGTAGATGAACATCCTGAGTTGGTAATTTGCACTTATAGATTTATTCATCCTGATTGTATTAGGTTTATCAAGCGAGAATTGCCTAATACAAAGGTTGTACATTTAAATCCCGATGCACTTACAACCTTTCAAAGACAACAGATATTTATATCGCCTTATGATGCATACTTTACAAAAGATCCTTTTATTGTAGATTTTATGAAGAATAAAATGGGTTTAAAGGTTTTCTATTTGCCAGAGGCTTTTAATCAGCGTATACACACTTATAATTTTGAAGATAGAAAAACATTAGAGAAAAACATCGATATAGATGTAGTTTGTTTTGGGACACTTTATCCTTATAGAGCAAAAATGGTAGAACGATTGGTAAAAGTAGGTATTGCAGTGAAACTATTTGGTACAGCTGATAAGCGAGTCTCATTACCTACTATTAACTCTTTATATCAACACGAATTTATCACAGGAAAAAGAAAAGCAGAAGTATTGTTGGGAAGTAAGATAGTGTTTAATAATTTTCACTATGCTGAAATTCAATCGGTGAATGCTAAGTTCTTTGAGATAGCAGGTATGGGAGCTTTCCAAATATGTGATTATAAACCTACCTTGGAAGAATATACAGGCATACCCGCTGAAAAATTTACTTTCAAACATATAGATGAAGCTATATCGTTGATAAGATATTATTTAGATAAGCCCTTAGAGAGACATCAGTTATCAGAGAAACAAAAAGCTCATTTTTTAACTCATCACACCTATGATATAAGAATGCAAGAGATGTTTCAGCTATTAGAAATGTAAGTATGGAGATATACATTTTATTTTTATCCGTTTTATTAGTGTTTTCTTTTTTAGAGGTTTTTAAAAAAGAAAATATTTTATTGCAAAAATATTTGCTTTTGAGCACTTACCTATTGTCGGTATTTTTGGTAGGTTTGCGCTGGCGTACAGGTACTGATTGGGAGCCTTATAAAGAAGTCTTTGAGAATATTTCAGAGTATTTGCATAAAGCGATGTATGAAGGTACATTCATTATGGAAATAGGTTATTTGTTTCTCAATTATTTGGTGCGATTGTTCACTAATAATTATAGCGTTTTTCTTTTTCTACACGCTACAATATTTTATTATTTAGTAATTTATGGGTTAAGGAAAATCACTGAATATCCCATCAGTAGTTATTTGTTTTTATTTGCTTCGAGTTTAGGAATGATTGGTTCCAATAGGCAGTTGCTCACAGTGGCTCTTGTACTTTATTGTTTGCCGATGGTAATAGCGCGTAATAGGTGGTTTTTTGGAGTAATAGTAGCCTCTATGTCAATACACCTGACCACTATTTTGGGAAGTGTTTATTATTTTATAAATAGGAAATTTAAGTGGCAACATATTGTTATAGTACTGATTGTTTCTTTCTTTATAGGATTCAGTACACTTCCTTCCATACTTTTTAAATCTATTGGTTTTTTTTCAGATTTTATACATCTTAGAACTGAACATTATTCAACAGCCGTAGTTTCGCCTTTAAGCCTTCTGGGAATAGCCAAACGAGCAATATTTGCCGTATTTTTCTTATGGATACGAGATAAGGTAGAAAAGGTATATCCCTATTACAACTTGCTACTGAATGGGTATTTGATATCACTCGTGCTCTACTTGCTTTTTGGTAGTTCGTTATCGATTATAGTGAGTAGAGGAAGTATGTATTTCAACATAGTGGAAGGTGTGCTATTAACATCTATTCTTTACATATTGAAAGAACGCTGGCAGAAAGTAGTGAGTATATTAGCACTTTTTGCATTAAGTATCTGGATGATGCACAATTCTATTAAGGTGTATCCCGATTTGTTTAAGCCTTATAAATCACTGTGGTATAACCAGCAATATGAACGAAATATGTACTGATGAATATAACATTTTTTAATAGAAAACGAAATCCTAATGAACGCAGCATTGAGCGGTTGTTTAGATTTATAAAAGAAGCTATCACAGTACAGGGGCTTTCCCTGCGAGAGGTAGAAAACCCATATAATAACGGCTTGTGGAATGTACTTAAAGCTATCTTTTTTTTTAGAAGACAAGTAGCAAAAGACGACATAGTACATATAACAGGAGATATACACTTTTCAGTTATTGGGTTAAAAAGCCGAAAAACAGTGCTTACCGTACACGATTTAGGGTTATATAGAAAATTACCTTTCTTGCGTTTTTTGGTATTTAAACTTTTTTGGGTATATTTGCCTTTCAAGCGGGCACAAATTATCGCAGCTATTTCAGAAAATACAAAAGAAGAAATTTGCTGTTTGATGCCTTCGGTAGCTCATAAAGTAGTAGTAGTTCCAAACTGTATCACAATGGCTATCAATCCTTTTGACGCCTTGAAGAACAATACTACTACACAAGTACTCATCGTAGGCACTCGTGAGAACAAAAATATAGAACGCGCTATTGAGGCTTTAGAAGGATTGGATATAGTTCTTGACATAGTAGGGCGTCTTTCGGCTACACAAGAAGCTTTATTGAAAGAACATAAAATTGCTTATAAGAACTATATAAACATAGAAGAAGAAGCTCTTTTAGCTCTTTATAAAAAAGCGGATATACTCCTATTTGTTTCGTATTATGAGGGGTTTGGATTGCCTATATTGGAAGCACAAGCACAGAATGTATTGGTTGTTACCTCATCAATAGCCCCTATGGACAAGCTTTGTGGAGGCGGAGGGCTTTTAGTTGACCCTTATTCGGTAGTGGCTATACGACAAGCTATACAGACCCTCTTGGAGGCATCGGATACTGAAAAATTAGCTCTCATAGCAAAAGGAAAGCAAAATTTGATAAAATATACCGCTACTGCTGTAGCTGAGCAGTATATTACTTTATACAAACAACTGAAATGATACTTATAGATGCCTTATACATCAACAATGGAGGAGGAAAAGTCCTTTTAGACTATCTTGTTGAGCAATTAGAAGCAACCGAACTCAGCCTCTGTTACCTATTTGATAAACGTGTGGAAGAAAATCCATATGCTATCAAAAGTAGTAATAAGGTGTATTATAAACAAGCATCGCTCATAACGCGTAACCAGTTTTACAGAAAACACAAGAAATATTTTGATAAGGTACTTTGTTTTGGAAATTTAGGTCCTTTAACTCGTCTCTCTATACCTGTTTTTACTTATTTTCACCAGCGCGCTTTTCTGAGTATACCAACTGATATTCCCTTAAAAATGTATATAGGGTTCTATATAAAATCTCCTATTTTCAGATACTTACTAAAGAATACTGATGAACTATGGGTACAAACCCCTTTGATGCAGGAAGAGATAGAGAGAAAAAAGATTATCAGTAGTGAGAAAATCAAACAATTGCCTTTTTACAGAGATGAAGATTTGACAGAAAAGTTTTCTAAAACAAAAAATAGCTTTATTTTTGCAAGCACAGGGACACCCTATAAAAATCATACACGTCTTATTAATGCTTTTTGCAGTTTTTATAACAAACATCGCCAAGGCAATCTCATACTAACAATAGATGCTGATAAATTTCCTGAACTCGCGCAATTGATTGACAATCGTATTGCAGAAGGATTTCCTATAAAAAATATAGGTTTTGTGGATAGGAAAACCCTTATAGAGGCGTATCAGTGCACAGAATATCATATTTTTCCTTCATTGGCAGAGAGTTTTGGACTGGGAATTGTAGAGGCTATAGAATGTGGATGTAAAATAATAGGGGCAGATTTGCCTTATATGCACGAGATATGTGAACCGAGTATTGTTTTTGACCCACTAAATGAAAAAGCTATTGAACAGGCCTTTCAGCAAGCTATCGGCAAAGAGGAGCGACCAACTGTACAAAAGATTAGTAATAAAATAAATGAGTTAATCCAGCGATTGAAATCATAATAATGGAGATAAAAAATAAAACCCTTCTTATCACAGGAGGAACAGGCTCTTTCGGGAATGCTGTATTACAGCGTTTCCTCCCTACCGATCACTTCAAAGAAATACGCATTTTTTCACGCGATGAAAAAAAACAGGACGATATGCGCCACGCCTTGCAAAACCCTAAAGTGAAATTCTATATAGGCGATGTACGCGATAGAGCCTCTGTAGATATAGCTATGTCCGGAGTAGACTATGTGTTCCACGCTGCTGCCCTTAAACAAGTGCCTTCTTGTGAGTTTTTCCCTTTAGAAGCTGTCAAAACTAATGTGTTAGGAACAGAAAATGTACTCAACTCAGCTATTGCCTATCAAGTGAAAAATGTAGTTGTACTTTCTACCGATAAGGCTTGCTACCCTATCAATGCAATGGGAATCTCCAAGGCAATGATGGAAAAAGTAGCTATTGCTAAAGGCCGTCAGTTAGGAGAAAATGCTGTAACAACCATTTCCTGTACTCGATATGGCAATGTAATGGCTTCTCGAGGGTCAGTTATTCCACTATGGATAGAACAAATGAAAGACAACAAAGTCATCACCCTAACCGACCCTAATATGACTCGCTTTATGATGACTTTAGCCGATGCTGTAGATCTCGTCCTATATGCTTTCGAAAATGGACATAACGGCGACCTCTTCGTGCAAAAAGCCCCTGCTGCTACACTTACCGTATTAGCCGAAGCGCTCAAACAACTCTACAAAAAAGATACTGAAGTGAAGATTATAGGCACTCGCCACGGCGAAAAATTGTATGAAACCTTAGTAGCTCGTGAAGAAATGGCTCGCGCTGAAGATATGGGTAACTATTTCCGCATTCCGTGTGATACTCGCGACTTAAATTACGATAAGTATTTCAAAGATGGGCAAGAAAAAGTGTCCCTCATCGAAGATTACCACTCTCATAATACTACCCGTTTAAGCGTAGAGGAGATGAAATCTCTATTGCTAAAACTAGAAGAAATACAAAACGATATACAATGTTTGAAGTAAAAACCATACAAGGAGAAATATTTACAGACTACCGAGGACAAATAAGTTCACTAAACGACTTTGTTTTTGAGGGGGTTGAACGCTTTTATTTTATCCACCACCCCGATAAAAACGTAGTACGAGGCTGGCACGGACATCAGCACGAAAAGAAATGGTTTTATTGTGTGAAAGGCAGTTTTACCATAGCTCTTGTGCAAATAGATAATTGGAAACAACCTTCTACAGATTTGGTAGCCGATATTATACCTCTCAGCGAAAAAGACAGTAAGATAGTTTGTGTGCCCGAAGGCTATGCCAACTGTATCAAAGCAGGAGAAGATGGGAGTATTCTATTAGTTTTCTCAGGGAAAAGAGTTCCTGAAGCCTATGAAGATAGTTGGCGTTACGACAAAGATTTATGGGTAGATTGGCAAAAATATTAAACAGATGAAAAGAGTAGGTATTACAGGGCAAAAAGGTTTTATAGGAAGTCATTTGTACAACACACTCCAGCTTTATCCAAATGAGTTTGAACGTGTCCCCTTTGAGGATGCTTATTTTGAAAGTGAGGATACATTAGCACAGTTTGTAGCTCAATGTGATGTGATAGTGCACTTGGCAGCTGTCAATCGTCACGAGAGTGAACAAGTGCTTTATGATACAAATGTCGCTCTTACTCAAAAGCTCATAACAGCACTTAAAGAAACTGAAAGTAAGGCACACGTTTTTATATCATCTTCTACTCAAGAAGAACGAGAAAACCTTTATGGAAAATCTAAACGTGTAGCGCGAGAGCTTCTAAATGAGTGGGCTAAAAACTGTGGAGGAAAAACTACAGGTCTCATCATTCCCAATGTATTTGGTGCTTTTGGCAAGCCGTTTTATAACTCGTTTATTGCAACTTTTTGCTATCAACTCACTCATAGACAAACACCCTCCATCGCCACTGATGCTGAGGTAAATCTCATTTATGTACAAGAACTCGTGATGTTTATCATCAACGAAATACGTGCAGAAAAAGGTACTGCAAGTTTATATGTTCCTCACACCAGCACTCAAAAAGTGTCAGAAGTATTAACACTTTTAGAAGGGTTTAAAGAGTGCTATTTAGAGAAAGGAGAAATACCCATCCTTAAAAATCCTTTTGAACATAACTTGTTCAATACCTTTCGCTCATATATAGATCATAAGAGTCATTTTCCTGTCAAACTCACTCAACATACCGATGATCGTGGAGCTTTTGTAGAAGTCATCCGTTTAGGAATTGGAGGACAATGTTCTTTCTCTACTACACACCCTAATATCACTCGAGGCAATCATTACCACACCCGCAAGATAGAACGTTTTACAGTTATCAAAGGAAAAGCCCTAATTCAGTTGCGAAAAATAGACACTCAAGAAATATTAGATTTCTATTTAGAGGGTAATGAACCTGCTTATGTAGATATGCCTATTTGGTATACTCATAATATTACCAACATAGGAAATGATGATTTGTACACTATCTTCTGGATTGATGAACCATATAACCCCGATAATGCCGACACTTATTTTCTAAAAGTATGAAAAAATTAAAAGTAGTAACTGTAGTGGGCACTCGCCCCGAAATTATCCGTTTATCTCGCGTCCTCGTAGCCTTAGACGCTTCTGAGGCTATAGAACATATCATTGTGCACACTGGTCAAAATTACGACTATGAGCTCAATCAAATCTTTTTTGAAGATTTACAACTCCGCAAACCCGATTATTTCTTAGAAGCAGCAGGTAAAACTGCTACCGAGACCATTGGTAACATCCTCATTAAAATAGACCCCGTATTAGATAAACTCCAGCCCGATGCTTTTTTAGTGTTAGGCGATACTAATTCGTGCCTGTGTGCGATTCCAGCTAAGAAAAAACATATACCCATTTTCCATATGGAAGCAGGCAATCGCTGTTTCGACCAACGAGTACCCGAGGAAACTAATAGAAAAATCGTAGATCATATTTCCGACATCAATCTCACCTATTCAAGCATTGCCCGTGAGTACCTCCTCAGAGAAGGACTTCCTGCCGATAGAGTTATCAAAACAGGCTCTCCTATGTATGAAGTGCTACACCACTATCTACCTGAGATCCAAAAATCAAAAGTGTTACAAACTTTAGGTTTAGAGGAAGGTAAATTCTTTGTAGTATCAGCCCATCGCGAAGAAAATATCAATTCCGAAAAAAACTTTACTAACTTGATGAATGCTCTCAATACAATCGCCAAGCAGTATCATTACCCCATCATTGTCTCTACTCACCCGCGTACTCGCAATATGATAGACAAGAAACAAATAGCAATGCGCCCCGAAATACAATTCCTAAAACCTTTAGGATTTCACGATTACAATGCTTTACAACAGAAAGCTTATGTAGTGCTAAGTGATTCCGGTACGATTTCAGAAGAATCTTCTATACTGAATTTCCGCGCCTTAAATCTTCGTGAAGCTCACGAACGTCCTGAAGCAATGGAAGAAGCCTCTGTAATGATGGTAGGTTTATCACCCGATCGCATTATGCAAGGACTCACACAAGTATTGCAACAACAGATAGGCGATCAGCGCAACTATCGCCCTGTAGCCGATTATTCAATGCCTAATGTATCAGAAAAAGTAGTGCGTATCATCATTTCTTATACTGATTATGTAAAAAGAGTCGTTTGGCAAGAAAAAATATAGATAATGCATCTTCTTTTTCTCACTTTATCAGAAATCAATACTATTGAGGAACGCGGTATTTATCAAGACCTATTGCGAGAATTTCGCGATCAAGGTCACAATATTACTATAGTTACCCCTTTAGAGCGCCGAAGAAAAATACCTACTCGGCTGATAGAAACTAATGGTATAAAACTTCTGCAAGTAAAAACTTTTAATATACAGAAAACTAATATCTTAGAAAAAGGTATAGGTACTATAGCTATTGAATATCAATATTTATGGGCTATTAAAAAATATCTATCGAATGAGAAGTTTGATATGGTGCTGTATACCACTCCTCCCATTACTTTACTGAAGCCTATTTCTTATATTAAAAAACGCGATAAAGCATATACTTATCTGCTTTTGAAAGATATCTTCCCACAGAATGCAGTAGACTTGGGCTTGATGAAGGAAGGTAGCTTCTTGCATAAAATCTTCGTCAAAAAAGAAAAGAAACTCTATCAAATCTCAGATACCATAGGGTGTATGTCTCAAGCAAATGTAGATTTCTTGTTGCGTCATCACCCCGAAATTCCACAGCAAAAAGTAGAAATCAACCCTAATAGTATTACGCCTATTTCTTTTGACAAAAGCGAAGGAGAACGCAAGGCTATTAAGCAAAAATACCACCTTCCCCTTGATAAGAAAATCTTTGTATACGGGGGAAATCTCGGCAAACCTCAGGGCTTAGATTTTCTATTAGAAACAATACAAGCTACTAAAAATGAAGATGTTTACTTTCTTATAGTAGGTAATGGCACCGAATACCACAGAATTAAAATCTGGTTTGAACAGCAAAAACCTCAAAATGCAATGCTCTTATCTTCTCTTCCAAAAGATGATTACGACCACTTGCTTTCTTCTTGTGATGTAGGGCTTATTTTCTTAGACAAACGTTTTACAATTCCTAATTTCCCTTCGCGTTTGCTTTCTTACCTCGAAATGGAACTCCCCGTGATTGCAGCTACAGACCCTCACACAGATATAGGAGATGTAATTGAGGAAGCACAATGCGGGTACAAAGTACTTTCAGGCGATTTAATACAGATGCAAAAAGTTATTGATAACTTATTAATGTCTGACTTAGATGCGTTGGGTAGAAATGCCAAAAACTTATTATTAAACGCATATACTGTAGAACGATCATATCATTTGATAGATCGTGCAAGAGCTCAGAAATAGAATTTTCTGCCTTTCTTCTAAAAAGGAACTTATAAGGTTGTAACTTCAAAAAATAATCGTACATTTGTAGCCTGATTAACCATTTAGAGTTCTGAACGAATGAAGAAACTTCTTTCTTTTGCCACTTTGTGGGTGGCTTTATCACTACACGCACAACAACAACCCGTGGATTACATCAATCCGCTTATTGGTACTTCTAATTTTGGTGCTACGCACCCTGGGGCTATTGCTCCGCGCGGTATGCTTAGCATTTCGCCCTTTAACGTGGCTTTCGATACTACGGGAGTGAAAGCTCCGCTTGAAAAAGATAGTCGCTGGCTTTCTAATCCTTATGTAAATGAAAATAAATTCTTCACGGGGCTTACCCATGTGAACCTCAGCGGGGTGGGTTGTCCTGAACTGGGGGTGATTATCGCTATGCCTACCACTGGTAAATTGGAAATCAATCACCTAAAATACGGCTCAACCTACCAAAATGAGGTAGCCAAAGCAGGTTATTACAGCAATTTCCTCACTAAATACCATATCAAAACCGAAGCTACTGCCACCACCCGCGCAGGTATCACTCGTTATCAATTCCCTAAAGGAGAAGCTAATTTGCTCATCAATCTCGGACTTGGGCTCACTAACGAAAAGGGCGCGATGCTCAAATTTGTATCGCCTACCGAGGTGGAAGGTATGCGTATGGTAGGGACTTTCTGCTATAACAGTCCGGAGCTAGCTTATCCAGTGTATTTTGTAGCCAAAGTAAACAAAGTAGCTCCTTCGTATGGCGTTTGGCATCAGCCAGAAAAACACCAAGGGGTGGAAGCCCAATGGATGTGGTACAATGGCGAAACTCGCCTCAAAGAACAATTTGCCCGCGAGGTAGTAGGCGATAGTATAGGGGCGTATTTCCGCTATAAATTTGACAAAGAGGAAGTCGTGGAACTCAAAGTGGGTATTTCGTACGTGAACATAGCCAACGCCCGTGAAAACCTTGAAAAAGAAATAGGCAACCGCACTTTCGATGAGGTGTATGCCACTACTCGCCAAACGTGGAACGATGCCCTACGCGCTACCGTAGAAGGGGGTACCGACGACCAAAAAACGATATTCTACACAGCGCTCTATCACGCGCTTATTCACCCCAACCTTCTGAACGATGTGAATGGTGATTATCCTGAGAGCAAGACTAACAAAATAGGCAAAAATCACCAGCGTTATACGGTGTTCTCATTGTGGGATACCTATCGCAATTACCACCAATTGCTCACCCTGCTCTATCCCGAACAGCAACTGCAAATGGTGCGCACGATGCTCGATATCTACAAAGAAAGCGGTTGGCTGCCCAAATGGGAACTCAATTCTACAGAAACCTTTACGATGGTAGGCGACCCTGCCAGCATAGTATTAGCCGACACTTACCTGCGCGGTCTCACCGATTTTGATATACAAACTGCCTACGAGGCGATGCTCAAAGGGGCGAATACCCTTGAAAATAACCCTATACGCTCAGGAGTGAAAGAGTATTGGAAATTGGGTTACCTGAGTGTAGATGGGGGTGTAAGAGGTCCGGTATCTACTACCCAAGAGTATAATGCGGCTGACTTTGCCATTGCGCAAATAGCTAAGAAGTTAGGCAAAAAAACCGATTACGAGAAGTTTAACAAACAAGCCTATTCATATAGAAAACTATTCGATAAGGAAACCCATTTATTGCGTCCACGTCACGCTGATGGCAAGTGGTATGCGCCTTTCAACCCCGAAAGTGGGGCTAATTTTGAAGAGAATGTGGGCTATATCGAGGGCAATGCGTGGCAATACGTATATATGGTAACCCACGATGTAAAAGGAATGATCAAGCTAATGGGTGGTGAAAAACCTTTTGAAAAGCAACTCGACCATATTTTCGACAGTAAACAGTACGATATGGCAAACGAACCCGATATTGCTTATCCATATCTCTACAACTTCCTTAAAGGCAAAGAGTGGAAAACCCAACAGAAAGTAGACCAACTCATCAATGAGTATTTCCAAAACAAACCTGCGGGACTCCCAGGCAATGAAGACACAGGGGTAATGTCGGCTTGGCTCATTTATGGAATGGCAGGCTTCTACCCCATTACCCCATCTGAGCCTAACTACACTTTCACCTCGCCTAAGTTCACCAAAATCACCCTTAAACGCGACCCGCAGTACTATCCTGCTGGTGATTTGGTAATAGAAAGTAATGCTTCACCTGAAAACATTTACATTAAGAATATTTACATCGACGACAAGCCTTACAAATCCTATTTTATCAGCCACGAGGCGTTAAAAAATGCAAAGAAAATACGGTTTGAGTTAGGTAAGAGATAAGAGGTAAGAAAAGTGTGATGCTGAGATTGTCCGAAAATTTTTAAATCATATTTGCATCGCTATACTTTGCCAAAGTTTCAGACTTTGCCAATGTTGATTACCTTGATAATCATACCGCTGGCGCGAGCTTGTAGCTCGTGCCAAACAAATTAACACATCAACAAATCGTCTTTGCGTAATTCGTCACTCGTAATTCGTAATTATTATGCGTAAACTTCATTTAATTCTTTCCCTGATAGCAGGGGTATTCATACTGCTGGGGGCTCTTACAGGGGCTATCTTAGCTGGTGAATCGGTGTATAACCAAACGTTGCCTTACAAAAGTGCAGCGTTTGAAAGCACTACCCTTGCCCAAACCATTGCCGTTTTGAAGGAAAAGAATATAGATGCACTCAAACTCTCTATCGACCGCAATCACTTTGTGCAAATAGAGACGGCTGAGGGCGAAAAACTCTTTATCCATCCACAATCGGGGGAAGTCATCAAAGGGAATTACAAACCCTCGAAGTTTATACAGTTTGTCAAAACACTACACCGCTCGCTCTATATGGGCAAAACGGGACGGGTGATTATGGGGCTTACAGCCTTGTGTTTATGTGTAGTAGCCTTGTCGGGTATATGGCTCATCGCCCGCAAACAACAACGCTGGGGCAGGTTCTTCCACAAACTTCCTCAAGAAAAATTCTACAATCATTACCACAGTGCTCTGGGGCGCTGGGCGCTCGTTCCTATCTTTATCATTGCCCTCACGGGGGTGTATATGATGCTCGAAACAGTGGGAGTGTTTCCTAAGTTCAAAGCCGAACACAATTACGATGTTAGCACACTACAAGAAACACCCGCAAGACCCGCTAAAGACTTCCCCGTTTTCCAAGTACCTCTCGCCGAAGTGCGTCAAGTAGAATTTCCTGCTTTTGAAGATGTAGAAGAAATCTATAAAGTAGATTTCATCGATAAAAATATAGTAGTCAATCAGTTTACGGGTGAGGTGATTAGCACCTCCACTTCTCCTTACAAAGGCTTGGCGTATTTGGTGCGCACCCTGCACATCGGCAAAGGGCATTACTTCTGGGCAACCGTCTTGTTGCTCTCGTGTGTGGCGCTGTTGTTCTTCCTCTACTCTGGCTTTGCAATGACCCTCAGCAAACGAAAGAAAAGCATCAACAATCCGTTTGATAAAAGCGAATGTGAATACATTGTGTTAGTAGGCACCGAAGGAGGCACCACCCGCAAGTTTGCTATCCTTTTCCACAACGAACTCCTCCGTTTGGGCAAGCGCTCCTACCTGACCGATATGAATGCCTACACTCGTTTTGCTAAAGCAGAGCAACTCATTGTATTTACTTGCACTTATGGCGATGGCGAGGCGCCTATCAATGCGACTCACTTTGCGCAACTATGGGCGAAATATTTCCCCGCACAACCTTTGGCGTATAGCGTACTCGGTTTTGGCTCTGACTCTTACCCCGATTTCTGCAAATATGCCAAAGAAGTAGACCAACTATTGTCGGCTACTGCACAAGCTGAATGTGCACTGCCTTTGCATACCGTAAACGATCAAGATTTTGGTCAGTTTAAAGCGTGGGCAACGGCTTGGGGTATGGCACAAAAGCTCTCTTTGGCTTTGCCTGATGATTTCAGCGTACAACCTCAGCGCAAACCGCTCTCTTTCACCGTAACAGAGAAAACGCCCGTAATGGACGACGATATTTTCCTAATAGCGCTACGCCCTTCCAAAAAAAGTAGTTTTGTATCTGGCGACCTTTTGGGCATTACCCCAGAAGATGGGCGCGAACGACTCTATTCGGTTGCCAAATACCAAGGAGATGTGTGGTTGAGCGTGAAGCTACATTCACAAGGGGTAGTGTCTAACCTGCTGAACAATTTGCAAATAGGCGATACATTGCAAGCTGCTTTGGTAGTCAACAAACACTTCCATTTTCCTAAAAAAGCACCTCAAGTGGTGTGCATTGCCAATGGTTCGGGGATGGCGCCTTTTATGGGAATGATAGCCGAAAATACCCAAAAGAAACCTATCACCCTGATATGGGGTTGCCGCCGTGAAGCCTCTTTGGAAATCTACCGCCCTTATATAGAACAGTTTATTCGCGAAGGAAAGATAGCCAACTATTGGCAAGCTCTCTCGCGTGAAGGAGATAAATTCTACGTGCAAGACATCTTGCGAAGAGAAGCTCCTTTCTTTGCTGAACTCCTCAAAAACAAAGGAATTATAATGATATGCGGGTCGGTTGCGATGGAGAAAGCAGTTACCGAAGTCTTAGAGACGATTTGTAGAGAGCATTTAGAAAAACCGCTGAGTTACTACCAAAACAAAGGACAAATCAAAACGGATTGTTATTGATTAGATAAGAGATAAGAAGTAAGAATATGACAACACATTTTTTACATATAGACCCTAGTACTTCGATAGAGGAAGTGAATTTGCTTTTTGAAGCGCACTTGCTTTCGGCTTTGCCCGTGTGCGAAAACAATTCTTTCATAGGGGTACTCCGCAAAGAAGCGGTAGATGAGGACGATAAAGAAGCAATAGTAGCCGATTATCAATATGCGTTAGAACGCTTTTTTGTACCGCTAACTGCTACGTGGGATACCGTAATAGAGGCTTTCGCTTCCTATCACACCGATATGCTCCCCGTAATAAATGAGGATCAGCAATTTATAGGTTATTACTACTTGGGAGACTTTATACAACAACTCACCAAAACGCCTTTTATACAAGAAGCGGGTCGGGTACTCATCTTGGAGAAAGATGCGCTGAGCTATTCGTTTGCTGAAATTAGCAGAATTGTAGAGGAAAACGGGGGGACGCTTTTAGGACTTTATCTCTCCAATCGCACGGAAGACAACGTGCATATTACGCTCAAACTCATCTCCAACCGACTCTCGGATATACTACAGGACTTCCGTCGTTATGGCTATGGTATCCTTACCGAAAAAGACGACGATCACTACCGCCAAGAACTCAAAGACATTGCTGATTACTTTGAAAAATACTTAGACTTAGGTAATAGGTAAGAATAATCTTTAACTAAATATATACTATGAAACGTTTTTTAATTACTGCTATGCTTTTAACTATTTCGGCATTTAGCTATAGCCAAATAGCCGTAGGGGTGAAAGTTGCTAATCCGTTTGTAGCAGTTAATGTAATGAAACATCAAATTGTAAATACACCTAAGGGGATTAGAAACGGAGGAGGTATTTTTGGTGAGTTTTATATAGGGGCTTTTAATATAGGAGCTTTTATGCGAATACCTCTAAAAACACATTGGGCGCTACAAACCGAAGCGTTGTTCAAGCGTGAAGGGGTTTGGTTTTTTCATCAAGAGGAAACAATAGAAGAACTTCTCTCTGATCGCGGAGTATATAAATTTTGGTATGCTGAGGTTCCTATCCTGTTACAATGGGAAGGAAAGCGCACCGTAAGAGGGTTTGCTCAATTAGGAGTGTCTCCTAAATTCTTAACTTCAGCAAAGTACTCTGCTGTTTTAGAAAGAGGCGACCATAATGTTACGAGCTCTTTTAATAAGGTTGTTCTCAATTTAAATGTTGGGGGAGGTGTTTTATGGAACAGAAGAGATTGGGTTTTTACTGCTGATGGAAGACTCTCTACTAACCTTACACCACTTACCTCTAAAAAGAACACCCCTGATATTGATTTCAGTAAGGCACAAAGCTATTATTTTGCGTTTTCTTTAGGCGCAGGCTACAAACCTTTTAAAAAGAAAGCATTGCCTTTAGAAAGGGCTATTCCCCAAGAAGAGCTCCCGACAATTACTAATGATAGTGTTCCTGCTGAGGTGAATACACCACAAAAACAAGAATTTTAGTTTTTTAACTGCCATTGCTTTTTTGAGTGTTACTACATTCAGTTTTGCACAAACGGCTATAGGGATAAAAGTAGCGTCGCCTTACAATACAGGAAACTTTACAAGTGCTGTAAAAAGTAATATAGAGGGAGGTATTACACTTTCAGAACCTCTTATACTTTTTCCTCCAGGCTATTACCCTAGCTTATTAAGTTCGGGTGTTTTTGTCCGCACTCACCTCAAAAACCGATGGCATTTACAAATAGAAGTATTGTATAAACGAGAAGGTGTTTGGTATTACCGAAACCGACAGTTAGAGGAAGAGAAAAAGCAAGATACTATTGGTGCTTGGAGTCCTAATAAACACGCGAGTTATGAATGGGATTATATTGATGTGAGTTTTCAATGGGAAGCAAATGGAGCTCCTTTAAGACTTGTTGGAGAAGTAGGTTTATTGCCAAAGTTTTTAGTACGTGCAGTTTATGAAACCGACCAACCAGAAGGAGGGGATATAACTTATAAAGTACAATCATCTTTTAATCCTGTGGTGCTGAATTGGCACTTAGGAGCAGGCTTAATATTAGATAAAGAGCGGTGGATATGGCTTTTTCAAACAAGGCTTTCTAATAGTTTTACACCTATTACTTCTAAGAAAGGCACTCCTGATATAAATTTAAAACACATCAAGACTCATCACGTAGCTTTTACGGTTTCTGTAGGCTACAAACTCTCTAAAAAGATGAGAACTATTCCCCAAGAAGAGCTCCCAATTATTACTAATGATAGTATTCCTGCTGAGGTGAATACATCACAAGAACAAGATTTTTAATTTTTAACAACATATATTATGAAACGTTTTTTAATCACCATCGTTTTTTTGAGTGTTGCTACACTCGGTTTTTCTCAGACAGCCATAGGGGTAAAACTTAATAATCCTTTGGCAACGGTGAGCGTTATAACTCCTAAAACAGCCAATGAAAGCTATAATATAGAGTATTTTGGGCATTCAGGAGTTTTTAATACAGGCGTATTCTTCCGCCTTCCACTCAAGACCTATTGGGTATTCTTACCCGAAATGATGTACAAACGCGAAGCTATTCCTTTTCGTCCCGAAGGTTCTGATTTAAAACTATCCGACCGTCATTTTATTCGTTTTGATTGCTTGGAAGTACCTATTTTACTACAAATAGAAGGTAAAAAGAAATTTAGGGGCTTTGGACAAATAGGAGTAGCTCCTAAATTCTTACTTTTAGCCTCTTATTCCGAGAAACAATACAGTGAAAAGTATGATATCACCTCACATTTCAATAGTGTTGTGATGAATTTGCATTTAGGAGGAGGTGTAATGTGGGAATTTCCTAAAATTATACTTACGGTAGACGGTCGTTTTTCTACCAATCTATCGCCTCTCACCAATCAAGAACCTACACCTTATCTAAACTTTAAAGACGCTCAAAGTTATTACTTTGCTATTTCGGTAGGTGTAGGTTTTAAACTTTCTAAAAACAGACCTTTACAGGAGCAAGAGCCTCCTGTAATTGCACCTCAGCCTGAGAGTGCAGCACCTATAGAAGCACCTACTCAGGAGACAACAGAGGTGAGAGAAGAATAGAAAAGTTCGAGAGGCTACCCAAAAATATTTTAAACTCTTCGGGTAGCCTCTCAATTGCTAACATAAATATTCTTATTTCCTTATTTCAGTTCTCTGATAAGGTACATATACACCGGGAAGTGGTCAGAATATCCCCAAGTGTAATTACCATTGCTCATACTGCGGAAAGGATATCCCTTATAGCGCCCTTTGGGGTTAGCCAAATACGAGCGATTGAATATCCCCGTTTTCCAATAGCGGTAACTATTCTTGTCTTCTTTTAGCAAATCATAAGTAAAGTAAAACTGGTCAAAAAGATTCCAGCCGTCCTGATAGGCTAACGTTCCCATTCCTTTTTTCAGCATAGCCTCCATAGGGTTAAATAGCTCTCCTTGTTTTACATCTTCTTTTTTGTCTTTGGTCTTTAACACATTCTTAAAGCCTGAGTTAATAGGGTCGTCGTTAAAGTCACCCATTGCTATCACCTTAGCATTAGGGTCTTTGCTGAGAAGTGAATCTATAATTTTCTTGTTCAAATCCGCCGCTTTTTCACGACTGGGTCTACTTTTAGCTTCTCCTCCAAAACGCGAAGGCCAGTGGTTTACTATAAAATGAATCATTTCACCGTCCAATTCACCACTTACTAACAGTTGGTCGCGAGTGTAAAGAGGCTTCCCGTCATCTTTGGTGAGGTATAAAGGGTGTGGAAATGAAGCAGTAGGTTTAAACACGCTTTTTTTGTAGATGAGAGCTACATCCACCCCACGAGCGTCGGGTGATTCGTAATGTACAATCCCATAATTATATCTCTTCAAATATTCGGTATTGATAAGGTCTCTCACTACCGCTTCGTTTTCTATTTCGGCAAGACCTACTATATCGGGGGCGTGTTTGGTAACATCACTTCCTATTTCCGAAATTACTTTGGCTATCTTGTGTACGTGGTCGTTATACACCTTACTCGTCCAGCGGTCAGCTCCCTCAGGAGTACGGTCATCATCAAACTTATGAGGGTCATTAATCGTGTCGAAAAGGTTCTCAACGTTGTAAAAAGCAACGGTTCTCACAGCAAACTTCTTTTTCTCTTGTGCGTTTATGTAAGGTGTCATCAAGATGAACGACACCATTAAAAATACTATTCTTTTCATCTATATTAGTTTTAATTTGTTAGTCTTTAGTTATCTCAATATTTTATTGCCTCTCTTAAAATCTTATTCTTCCTCATTTCCTTCATTTGCTAATTTTCTCATTCCCTAATTTCCTCATTCAATCGCCTGTCGTGCTACGACTAAAAATCCTATCCAAAAGCCCTTTTTTCTTTTCTTTTCCCTCCTGTGTAGCTGTTTGAGTGCTTGGTGCTGGTGCAGGTGCATTTGCAGGATTTACCACATCGTCTACCGATATATCTTCCTCATCTTCCACATTGTGTAGCTTACCTTTGCGCTCATAAATCCGATAATGCACATCTCCTGCTCTTATGGTATCTTTGGCAGTACTGCTCAAAAGGCGGTCAAAGAAACCTTCGCGTACAGTAGGCTCACATTCAGTTACCTCCGTACGTATCTCTTCGCTTACCTTAAAAGTAGCTCGCGTTAGGTCTTTATACTTGCTGTTGCGGTTCAGTTGCGATACAAATAAGGCAGCAATAGGCAATGCCGAGTTAGCTCCTTGTCCCAAACGCGTACTTTTAAAACCTATCTGCTGGTCGTTACCCACCCACGTAATCATTACAAGGTTGGGGAGCATTCCCGCAAACCAACCGTCTTTATTGTCTTGGGTCGTACCTGTTTTACCCGCAAGGTCATTGGTAAGTCCGTATTGTCCACGCATACGTGATGCGGTACCTTCGTTCACGGTCGAGCGCATCATCTGTATCATTATTTGCGCAGTGCGTTCACTCAGTGCAGGAGCTAAAACCTTAGGTTTGCGTTCCCATATTACTTCTCCTTTTTTGTTCTCTATTCGGGTGATAAAATAAGGCTCTACAGGCACTCCTTTGTTCGCAAAAGCCGTATAAGCCTTAGCTACTTCTATCACCGATAGTTCAGCCGAACCCAATGCTATCGAAGGCACATTCGGTAGGGGAGAAGTGATGCCTAACTGTCGTGTTTTCTTTATCACATTCTTTAGCCCCGCATAAAAGAGCGTTTGTACAGCTATGGTGTTCAACGATTCTCGCAATCCCTTGCATACTGAGTAATATATGTTAGGGTCATCGTCAGTCTTAGAAGCGTTGCGTGGCGTCCAATATTCGTAATCAGCATAGGTCAAAGGCAAGGGCGAAAAGTGCGTGCACACAGGCATTCCCATCTCTAAGGCAGTAGCGTATACTATCGGCTTAAAAACTGAGCCCACTTGGCGACGGCTTTGTAGGATATGGTCGTACTTAAAGTAGCGGAAGTCTGCTCCACCCACATAAGTTTTAATTGCCCCCGTTTGAGGCTCTACACTCACAAATCCCGTGTTTAATATGCGTATAAAACGCGACAAACTGTCCAATGTACTATGCCTTTTGATACTGTCTTCGGTATAGAAAGATAAATCCATCGGCTTCTTCTCACTCAGCTTCGCCCATATCTTCGCTTCCGGGAGTTTTTGCTCTTCAAGTTCTTTATAAGCAGGCAACTTCTTCACTTCTTCCTTAAACCAGTCACTGTCCAAGTTCCAAGGAGCACGTTTGCCATAAGTCTGTTCAAAATCTTGTTGTAACGATGTCAAATGCTTTTCCACTGCTTTCTCAGCATACTCCTGCATTGTCTTGTCAATGGTCGTATAGATGCGCAATCCATCTTTATAGATATTATAAGCCGAACCGTCTGGCTTCTTCACGTCTTTCAGCAGTTCAGGTAATAGTAAGCGTATTTGTTCTACAAGATAAGGCGCTACACCATCTTTTTCAGCCGTAGTTGCCGTAGTTTTAAGAGTGTCTCTTGTATGAACTTTAAAGTCGTCTTCGGTCAGCAAGTTGTTTTTCTTCATCTGTGCCAGCACCACATTCCGACGCTCTTCACTGCGCTTGGGTGAGGTACGCGGATTATAGCTGTTCGTCGCTTTAAGCGTACCGATAAGCGTAGCCGCTTCATTAAGCGTAAGGTCCCTCGCCGATTTGTCAAAGAATCGTTGCGCCGCACTTTCTATCCCGTAAGTATTATCGCTGAAAGGCACAGTATTGAGGTAAAGCGTCAAGATTTCCTCCTTGCTGTATACCTTTTCTATGCGTCGGGCTATAATCATCTCTTTGATTTTGTGTATAGGCATCGAAAGTTTCCCGTAGCGCTGTCCACGCCCATAAATATTTTTAGCCAACTGCATTGTAACAGTACTTCCCCCTCCCGATGAGTCGTCTTGCAAAAGCAGTGATTTAAAGAAAACCCTAAACAAACTCTTCGTGTCTACCCCTTTGTGCAAGTAAAAACGCTCGTCTTCGGTAGCGATAAGTGCGTTGATAAGATAAGGAGGAAAGTCCTTGTATTCTATTTTAGTACGGTCGAAGATATAAAATTTCCCTATCAATTGGTTCTCGTAATCGTAAACAAGACTCGCTTCCGATTGGCGCAACTCTTTCAAATCCTCCTCTGAGGGTAACCTGCCAAAAGCCCCAAAGTAAATTAACAAGATGAGCAACAGTATACCTGCTACGCCTATCCCAATCGGTATACCTATGCATTTGAGGTAAAACTGATAAGGTTTAGCCCGCAACCATTGCCAACTGCGGTGGAATATGTTGCCCGTATATACTATCTGTTCCTGTTCCTTTTTCGGAGCGTTTTTTCTATTCTTATATACTTGGTAAAGTCTAAAAATACCATAAGGAATTATAAGCAAAGCGAAGATAAATACCGCCCAGAGCACTTTTAAGGCATAACGTAGTAATTTATATACCATCGAAGCCAAAGCGATACAGCCTTCTAACAACCGTGATAGCAGGGTAGCAAGCGCAAGACCGCCTTGTGTAAGTAGCTTCTTAAACGATATATTTTTCAGATTCATACTTAGTTTTAATGATGTTTAAAGTACAAAAGTACGATATAATTTTCAATTAACAAAGAATCCCACCGTTTTTCTTATTCCACTTTATAGCAATTTAGAGTCTAGTCCCTTAATAAGTTTCTCTCACCGTTTACACCTTTCCTGAGCCTCTCCGAATTTCTTAACCTCTTTTCCATTTGCTAATTTCCAAATTTGCCAATTTGCTAATTCTCCAACCCGCCTTTCCTCTTTCCGCCACCTCCCTATTACCTATGCCCTAAGACCTCACACCTTCCCATTTACTAATTTTCTAATTTGCCAATTCCCTAATTATCCCTTCTCTTTTCCGTCGACACATTCCCCCTTTTTCGTCACTCGCTCCTCGTCATTCGCCTCTCGTTCATTCGTCATTACTTCCCTTTTCCGTCAC
>NZ_KB291481.1:0-24101 GCF_000318315.2 Capnocytophaga sp. oral taxon 324 str. F0483
GTTTGATTTCTGAGGCACAGCCTCATTCCCCTAATACAACCTCACACCCTATTTACCAATTCTCTCATTTTCTAATTCTCTAATTCCCTCATTTCCTAATTCTCTCATTTTCCACTCATCGTTTTTGCATCGCAATTCCTAGTGCCTATTGCCTATGGCCTAAAGCCTCACATCTAAAAACCTAAAATAATTTTGTCAATTCAATAAAAGATTGTAATTTTGCTTGTCTAAAAATATATTTTGATAATACAAACGCTTATATGACCATTACCTTAGCCTCACTGAAAATAGGACAAAGCGCTGTCATTGCAGGATTTACCCCTGAAAGCCGACAAGAAGTACGGCAACGCTTGCTCGACTTAGGTTTCGTACGCGGGTCAAAAATCAAGATAGAAAACGTCAGTCCCCTATCCGACCCCGTTGCTTATAGCATTCACAACACCCAAATCGCCCTCCGCAAAACCGATGCCCTCTGTGTGCTGATTCAAGTGGCAGAGGATAGGGGTTAGGTGTCAGGTGTGCTACACTTTACCAAAGTTTTTGCCTGTGCGGCTCGCACCTTTGGCAAAGTTGATAATCCTTGTAAATAAGAAAAAATAAATATAAACAAATCAAACAAGCGTTCGGCTTGTTATACAACTATGAAAAACACTTGCGATATTTGTGCCCTCAACCCCTCCGCTTCCCTAAAACCCTTAGGTGAAGAGGCAGGCACTTATAACTATACCATTGCCCTCGCAGGGAATCCTAATACCGGCAAAAGCACCGTCTTCAACGCTCTTACCGGCTTGCGCCAACACACTGGCAACTGGCCTGGTAAAACCGTAACACGTGCCGAAGGTAGTTTCTCATTCCATAAGGAACGATACCGCATTATCGACCTACCTGGCACCTACTCGCTGCTTTCTACTTCCGAAGACGAAGAAGTAGCACGCGACTTTATTCTCTTTGGCAAACCCGATGTAACAGTCATCGTAGTAGATGCAAGTCGTTTAGAACGCAACCTCAGCTTGGCACTTCAAATACTCGAAATCACCGATAAAGCAGTGCTTTGTCTCAACCTGATGGACGAGGCGCGCCGGCATCACATCAATATCGATACACGCACTCTTTCACGCGATTTGGGCATTCCCGTAGTGGCAACATCTGCACGTACCAAAGAAGGTATCGCCGATTTGCTCTTTGCTATCGAAGAAGTGGTAAGTGGTAAATTCCAAACGAAAAAACAAACCTTTATCGACCTTCCTAAGCAAAATGCCGAAGCTATTGCTGAGTTACAGAAGGCACTTTCTGAACTAAATCCCGATTTACCGAATACACGTTGGCTCTCAATGCGACTCATCGAAGGCGATGAGAGCGTACAAAAAGGTATAGAAGAAGGAGCTTTTTCTGCTGAAAATAACCCCGAAAGGCAGGCGCGTATCTTGCGTATTGCCGAAGAATATCACCATCTCTTAGGCGATACGTACCGCAACGATTTGGTAGAAGCAATCTACGCCCAAGCTACTGCCCTTACCAATGCCTCCGTCAGTACCGATTTTACCGCGCGCTCTTTCCGCATCGACCGCGCGATAGATAAAATCGTAACACATAAAATTTGGGGTTTCCCTATTATGTTTCTGCTCTTGGCAGGTGTGCTGTGGATTACCATTATCGGGGCTAATTACCCTTCGCAATGGCTCTCCGATTTATTTGTAGGGTGGCTCTATCCGCTCTTGAAAAATGGAGCGAATGCTTTGTATTTTCCTTGGTGGCTTAGCGGTTTCCTTATCGATGGAGTGTATTTGGCTACGGTATGGGTCATTTCAGTGATGTTACCCCCAATGGCTATATTCTTTCCGCTGTTCACCCTCCTCGAAGACTTTGGCTACTTGCCTCGTGTAGCTTTTAATCTCGATAAGCTCTTTCGCACAGCAGGCGCTCACGGCAAGCAAGCCCTCACAATGAGTATGGGCTTTGGTTGTAATGCCGCAGGAGTGGTAGCAACGCGTATTATCAACAGTCCGCGTGAAAAACTCATTGCCATTATCACCAATAACTTTTCGCTCTGCAACGGTCGTTGGCCTACCCAAATACTCATCGCTACATTGTTCATCGGGGCTTTAGTGCCTAAGCAGTGGAGCGATACAGTAGCAATGCTTGCTGTCATAGGCATAGCCGTGTTGGGCATTGTCTTTTCATTCTTCACCTCGTGGTTATTAAGTAAGACACTTCTCAAAGGCGAATCGTCGTTTTTTGTATTGGAGTTGCCTCCTTATCGTCCACCGCGCTTTTTTCAAACGCTCTATACATCGCTTATCGATAGAACCCTTATTGTACTCTGGCGCGCTGTTGTATTTGCTGCGCCTGCGGGAGCAGTAATATGGCTGATATGCAATCTCCAAATAGCTCACCAGCCCATTGCTCTCTGGCTCATTCAAGGGTTAAACCCCATAGGCGTGTTTATAGGCTTAAACGGCGTAATCCTGCTTGCCTATATCGTTGCCATTCCAGCCAACGAAATCGTCATTCCCACCGTGCTGATGCTCACCACTATGGTCTTAGGGCAAACAGCAGTAGGCGAGGGGGCTGGCGTACTGATGGAAGCCTCAACCTCTCAAGTAGGTACCTTGCTACACGCTGGGGGTTGGACACTCCTCACCGCCATAAACCTAATGCTCTTCAGCTTGTTACATAATCCTTGTAGTACTACTATCTACACGATATACAAAGAAACCCATAGCAAGAAATGGACGCTCATTGCTACACTCTTGCCCGTACTATATGGCATAGTAGTGTGTTTTTTGGTGGCAAAACTATGGTAATAACCTAAAAAACATTTGCTTTTTTAGTTAAAACAGGCTATCTTTGCACAGATATTTTAATAAGCAATGATATGAAACGCTTTCTTTTGCTCTTTACACTCCTAACCACTACAACTTATGCACAACTCTCTTCTTACACCTATAAGCAAGAACTGAAAGGTGTAAAGGGGAACGCTTGGCATAAACTCATTTTACCCGACCATACCTTTGCACAATTCCAAAGTTATGGCACAGACCTCCGTATTTATGGCGTATCTGCTACTGATACCATCGAAGTCCCTTATACAGTAATCGACACTAATAACATCGTAAAACACAAGGTCAATTTCTCAGTAATAAACAGTAAAGAAACCAAATGCAGTTACATAAACTTCAGTCTACCTCAGGCTCTTCGCATCTGTAAGATACGCATTGTCCCTCAAGCCTCTTATGATTATTACAGGAAGCTAAATCTCGCTACTTCTGTTACCGAATCGTATGCGCAAAAGCGTTGTGATAGTTATTGTTCTTACGATTTAAGAGAAGCGCCTCTTAGTTCTAAAACCAATAATACCTTCTCCTTTGATGATATTCTTGTGAAATACGGACAAATAATAATAGAAAACGGAGATAACGAGCCTCTTCCTATTAGCGAAGTCGTAGTATATGCAATACGTTATACCTTAGCGGCTCGTTTTTTAGACCCTAATCGTACCTATTATTTAGCTTATGGCAAAGAAGATGATTATACCCCCGAATATGATATAGAGCACTTCATAACCGATATCCCCAAACAACTCACCGAATTGCAATATGGCGAAGTGCTCAAACAACCCAAAACAGAAAGCTCTTCTGTAAAAGCATCTTCCACTCCTGCCGAAAAATCTCATCAGCAACTCCTTTGGTGGGTAATGGGAGTGATTGTACTGCTTATTTTTATATTTTCAGCAAAGATGATGAAGAAATAATCTTCAAAGGTAATACTTTGATTTCGTTTCAATTTTAGCTACCTACTTTAACTCAAACTGATGTTATATAATACTTTTTCACTATTCCTCATTCGTCATTCGTAATTATTTATTACCTTTGCCCCCTAAACAAATAATAGGTAACACGTAATTAGGTAACAAATGCCGTTACCTCTTACCTCTTACCTCTTACCTAAATCAAATGGATCAAAGAAAAAAAGAAGAGGCACTACACTATCACGAGTTTCCACAACCTGGTAAAATCGCTATTGTGCCTACCAAAAAACATTCTACACAACACGACCTCGCGTTGGCTTACTCTCCTGGAGTAGCCGAACCTTGCTTGGCAATTGCCGAAGATAAAAGCAACGCCTATAAGTATACTACCAAGAGCAACCTCGTAGCCGTAATTTCCAACGGTACTGCCGTGCTCGGTTTAGGCGATATAGGCGCTGATGCCTCTAAACCTGTAATGGAAGGAAAGGGTTTGCTCTTCAAAATATTTGCAGGTATCGATGTGTTCGACATCGAAGTAGATGCCACCGATGTCGATAAGTTCGTAGAAACCGTAAAAGCTATTGCTCCTACCTTCGGGGGTATCAACCTCGAAGATATCAAAGCGCCTGAGGCTTTCGAGATCGAACGTCGTCTAAAAGAGGAATTGGATATCCCTGTAATGCACGACGACCAGCACGGTACAGCTATCATCTCGGCAGCAGCCCTTGTCAATGCTTTAGAAATTGTAGGTAAGGACATTGCTAAAGCGCAGATAGTAGTAAATGGCGCAGGAGCCGCCGCTATCTCTTGTACACGCTTGTACGTGGCTTTGGGTGCCAACCCTAAGAACATCGTAATGTGCGACAGTAAGGGTGTGATTCGTAAAGACGCTCCTAACCTCACCGAACAAAAAGCCGAATTTGCTACTGACCGCAATCTCCGTACTCTCGAAGAAGCGGTAAAAGGTTCTGATGTATTTATTGGTCTTTCTAAGGGAGATGTGCTCACCCCCGAGATGTTGCTCTCTATGAATAAGGACGCTATTGTATTTGCAATGGCAAACCCTATTCCTGAAATCGATTACGATTTGGCGGTGAAAACCCGCAAAGATATCATTATGGCTACAGGTCGTTCCGACTTCCCTAACCAAGTGAACAACGTGCTCGGTTTCCCTTATATCTTCCGCGGAGCGTTGGACGTTCGCGCTACTAAAATCAACGAAGAAATGAAACTCGCTGCGGTACGTGCTATCGCCGATCTTGCCAAGAAAACTGTACCTCAGCAAGTAAGTTTGGTATACGGAGGTGAAAATCTCACCTTTGGTCGTAACTATATTATTCCTAAGCCGTTCGACCCTCGCTTGATATACGAAGTACCGCCCGCTATTGCCAAAGCCGCTATGGAATCAGGGGTAGCACAAAAGCCTATTACCAACTGGGAAGCCTACAAAGGCGAACTAATGGACAGAATTGGTGTAGGTAGCAAAGAAATTCGCCTATTGCAAGACCGTGCCAAACGAAATCCTAAACGCGTAGTATTTGCTGAAGCCGACCAATTGGAAGTGCTTAAAGCTGCTCAACGCATTTATGAAGATGGTATCGGTATTCCTGTGCTTTTGGGTAATAAAGAAGTGATAAAAGCGCTCAAATACGAAATAGGTTTCACCGGTCGTGTAGATGTAATCGACCCTAAAAGTGATGCCGAAAAAACACGTCGTGAGAAGTTTGTAAAGTATTATTGGAAACTGCGCGAACGTCGTGGTATCACCTACGAAGTAGCCGAACGCCTAATGCGCGAGCGCAATTATTTTGGTACGATGTTCGTAGAAACCGGTCAAGCCGATGCAATGATTACTGGTTACTCTCACGCTTATCCTAATGCGATTCGTCCGGCACTCGAAATCATCAAAAAAGACGAAGGTGTAGAGCGTATCGTAGCCACCAGCATTATGCTCACCAAACAGGGTCCTTTATTCCTTTCAGATGCTACTATCAATATCGACCCTACTGCCGAAGAGTTGGCTAACATCGCCTTGCTTACAGCACGTGCCGTGAAGTTCTTTGGCTTAAAACCTTCTGTGGCGATGTTGTCGTATTCTAACTTTGGTTCGGCAGTATCCGAAAGTAGCCTGAAAGTACGTGAGGCAGTAGCTTACCTTCACAAGCACCACCCCGATTTAGTAGTCGATGGTGAAATCCAAGCCGATTTTGCTCTCAATCCTGAGAAGATTGCCAAGAACTATCCGTTCTCTAAGCTCAACAAGGGCAAAGGGGCTAATGTACTCATCTTCCCTAACCTCGAAGCCGCAAATATCAGTTACAAGCTCCTCAAGGAAACCCAACACTTAGACACCATAGGCCCTGTGATTTTAGGTCTTTCTAAACCCATTCACATCACCACTATCGGTTCTACTGTCGACGAAATGGTAAATCTCGCTACCCTTGCAGTAATTGATGCTCAACAAAAATAGTACGAGTCGCACAAACAATTACTGCGAAGTTATATAAACAATAAAAAAATGTTGTTTTCATATTAGGAAAGACTGTTCAAAATATTTTGAACAGTCTTTTTTTATCATTTGATAAATATTTTTTACCTTTGCCTAAATTATATCAGAGATATAGGTAAAACATATCAATCAGGGCGTAATATATTTCTCTAAAAATGAAAAAAATAGGACCTTATCTTCGTCTTAGCTTCATCCAACTTATGTATCCATAAGAAGGATCTTAGTGGCTTTGTTTAAGATTCGTTTTCTCTTGAGAAAAAGTAAAAAGATTCTATCTGTCTTGATTCTTATCAAGATATATTATTTATAAGACTTATTCAAATATATTTTAAATGCTTTAAAATAAATAGTATTTTTTTTGTCAGGTTTTATAACTTTTGATGACTATTCTAAAAATAAGAAAATATATTTAATATCAACTAAAAAATAATGCTAAATATGAAATCATCAACTGAAGAAGTAGCGCAATGGGTAGACGCTTATACCGAAAAATTGTTAGATCACGCTTGCTATTTAGTTTCCGATAGAGTGGAAGCAGAAGATTTAGTACAAGAAGTTTTTTTAACAGCGCTTTCCTCCTATGATTCTTTTCAAAACAGAAGTAACCCTCTTACTTGGCTCAAAGCTATTTTACGTCACAAAATAGCCGATTTTTATAAAAAGAAATACAAATCTCCACACGTAAATTTCGATTATTTTTTCGATGAAGACGGCAATTGGAAAAAGAACCAAGAAATAGACGAGTGGGAAGAAGATACTTCCTCTTTGGAAAATCTTCTTGATGATACTGACTTTAGAGAAACTTTACAAAATTGTCTAAATAAACTTCCTACCAAATGGTCTATTCTAATGAAAATGTGCTATCTCGAAGGTAAAAAATCTTCTGAAATTTGTCAGGTTATGAATATCACACCGACTAACTATTGGAAGATGTTGCAACGTAGCCGTATGCAACTCAAGGAGTGCTTAGAAATAAATTGGTTTAAAGAATAATGAAACGCCTTTTACACAAATTCATTCACTTTGCTATTTTGCCGTGTAACGAAGCTACTTTTATGATTGAAAAGCAATTACACAGCAAACTATCTCTAAAAGAACAACTACAACTAAAAGCTCATTTACATCTCTGCAAGATATGCTTAAACTATAGTAAAAAAGCTTTTGCTATACATCAGTGGTTACAAAAGTTTTTTTTGAGTAAAGAAGAACATAGTCCTATCAAGACTGCAGAGATGGAACAGTTTAAAAAAGATTTGAAAAAACGCTTGCATACACAATCATAAATCGCATTTAGTTCAATTCAATTTTTTAAGACAAGAAGAAGGGAAGCTTCTTTTTAGGTTTTTTAGAAGTTTCCCCTTCTTCCTTACAAAAAAGAAGAACTTTTTTTGATATGTCAAGTTTCAATCTTTTAATTGACTAAGGTTACGAAAAATCTAAAAGAATATGAAGTACGCACACACAGAACGCATTTACAAAGTAGGATATTATATAGGTCTTTTTGGTACAGCATTAATCCTATTGTGGCTTGGAATATTTAAATTTACTAATGTAGAGGCTACTTCTATTAAACCTCTTATAAGTCATCATTTTTTACTTTCGTGGTTGTATAGTATAGCCTCAGAGCAAATGGTATCAAATTTAATAGGTTGTATTGAAATTAGTATAGCACTTGCTTTTATTATAGGAGTGCGTTTCGCAACAGTGCGAAAGATAGCATTTATAGGAAACTCCATCACTTTCTGTTTAACACTTAGCTTTATTTTTACCACCCCTAATATGTGGCGAAGTATTGAAGGTATTCCAGTTACGGATTTTTTCATTTTAAAAGATGTTGCCTTATTAGGGGTTGGTTTTATGAGTCTAAGGAAACCTTAAACTTAGTATTTTAATCACTAACATAAAAAATTCAATCAGTATGAAAAACATTTTAACACTTGTTGCAGTCAGTCTTTTTACCATTTCTGCAGCAAACGCCCAAGAGAAACCAATGCAAGAAAAGCCGGCTATGGAAAAGAGTTGCAAAAAATCTTGTGACAAAAAAGACAAGGAATATAGCTCCTCTAAGGAAAGTAAGAAGTCTTGTTGTAAAAAAGACAAGAAATCTTGCGATAAAAAGCAAGAACAAAAACCAATGAATACATCTGATAACAAGATGTAGTTTATTTGTGTTCTTTCATCTATGATTTAGTTTTATTATCCGTTCAAAAAATAAAAGAGTTCTGAACTCTTTTATTTTACAATGGATATGAAGAAACCTACCAACCTAAAACCTTTTCTTCACCTCTTTTCTTAGTAAAAGAATTAATCACTTTTTATAAAAAACATTTCACTATGAAACATCAAATTTTATCAGTGGCAGTAATTCTGTCAACACTTGTTGTGTCTTGTAAGAAAGATAAAATGGACACAATCCCCCCTGTAAGTCCTACACAAGCTATTCTTACCTTTGAGAATGTAGTTAAACCAATGAAGTATGTAGAAAGCGGTATTTTCAAAGGAGAAGGCTCTGTACAAAAGGATAATAAAGAAATTAAAAATCTCATACTTCCTTCTAATGATCCCAAAACCAATTCTACTTCCTTTACTTTTCACGCGGGCAAAGGGCAACGCCTAATGTTTACAATGATGTTTGGAGCTTCCAAAGACTGGTTTTTCGCTGCTAAGCAACCCGGTATAGAACTTTACGACGAAAAAGGGAATCCTAAAACGGGCGTAATTACCTCCGATGTTAGTCTTTGGGATAATGGTAGTAAGGAAAATACAAACGGTACAAAAGAAGATAAGGTAATCACTTCTATCAAAGATAAAACGATGCCTCAAAATCTAATGAAGTTAATACTTTCTTATAATGAGCAAAGTTCAGCTTTTACGTTGAAAATCATCAATACTTCCAAAGGGAAAAAAGATACTGAAGGTAACTCCTTAGAAACTCCTTTTGCTCCTGGTGTATGGGTAGTGGCGAATACTTTAGGTGGTAAACTTTTAGACGAGAAACCTTTCTTTGAAGCTGGTCAAAAAAGCACAAAAGAACTTACTATACTTTCCGAAACCGGTAACCCTGAACCACTATATCAAAAAGTAAAAGCCCAAACAGGTATTATTACAGGTTTATCACCCGCTGTGGTAGTAGTTTATACCGGTAACAAAAATCCTCTTTTTACTATGGGACAAAAAGCTACTGAAGGCTTGAAAAAGCTATCTCAAATGGGAGATGTAAAAACCTTCCAAATGGAACTTAAAAAATTAAAAGAAGTAAAAGAGGTTTACATTGCGGGAAATGCTCCCATAGCTCCTAATACTAAAGTGATGACTACTATCAAAAAAGCTACAGGTGACAAAGTGGCCTATGCTCTAATGTTCGGCTATTCTAACGACTGGTTCTATGCCAATAGTACCAATATATTAACTACTGATAGAGGTAATCTTACCGATAAAACTGCTCTTTATGACAGTGGTACAGGTGTAGACCAATTTCCTGGTGCAGGTAACAAACAAGCTCTCTTTGGTGGGATTCCTCAAAAAGAAGATAAAGTTATCGAAAAAGTAGGCAATGTTTTCCCTCTACCCCAAACAAGCGAAGTAATAAAAGTTACTCTCCAATAATTTTCTTTTCTAAATGAATGGTTAAATTAGGACTACCGTGAAGTTCGTTTCACGGTAGTTTTATTTTACCCTTAGCTAAAATATTTTTTAGAAAGTTTTTATATTGTCTAAAAATATATTACTTTTGCGCCGAATAAACAAAATTAGTACTATATGAAAACGTTTTTATCTGCTATAATCATAGCTTTCAGTACTTTGGGTTTTGCCCAAAACGGGACACTCAAAGGTACTATCACGGCAGAGGGTCAACCCTTAGAAGCCGTAACTGTTCAACTCGAAGGTAAAACCTTCAAAAAATGGACAACCTCCGACCGCAATGGTCAGTATTCTCTTTCCTTACCCGCTGGAGAATATAGGCTAAAAGTGCGTTCGTTGGGGTATATTCCTTATAACGATAAAGTTGTAATCACAGGAGAAGAGACTCTCTCTCAAGATGTCTCTCTCAAAGAAGATGTGGTCGGAATGGAAGAAGTGGTCGTAACAGCTACCAAAACCAAAGAAAACCGTAAGGACGCACCTGTACTGGTGAGTGTTACTACCAATCGCGAACTGGCAAACGTCAAAGCCCATACCTTGATGGAAGGTCTGGTATTCCAACCGGGTTTGCGCACCGAAGTAAACTGCCAGAACTGTGGTACTTCCCAAGTGCGCATCAACGGTTTGGAGGGTGCTTATTCCCAAATCCTCATCGATAGCCGTCCTATCTTTGGCTCGCTTAATGGTGTGTATGGCTTAGACCAAATCCCTGCCAATATGATTGAGCGCATAGAGGTGATTCGTGGCGGTGGTTCTGCCCTCTTTGGCTCTAATGCCATTGCCGGTACTATCAATGTGATTACTAAAAACCCTACCAAAAACGAGGCACAAGCAGGTATTGTGGGCAACCTCATAGGCGGTAAATCAGCCGATGTGGTAAGCTCCTTCAATGGTTCTCTCGTGAGTGAGAACTATATGCGCGGTATCTCTTTCCACGCTATGCAACGCACACGTCAGTCTTACGACGATAATGGCGATGACTTTACCGAAATCACTCGTTTGCGCAATCTCAATGCTGGTGCAAAACTCTTTAACGATTTCACCGACCGTCATAAGCTCACCGCCGAACTGAACGTGAGCAACGAAAACCGTCGCGGAGGTAATAAACTCGACGAACCCGAACACCTTGCCGACCTTGCCGAGAGCATTCGCACTCAAATGCTTGGAGGGAATGCAAGTTTCGACTACTTTTCACCTGCCTATAACCATAAGTTCACCGCCTATACCAGTGCCGAACGCACTCGCGCCGATAACTATTACGGCAGTTTCGATGGTACTGATATAGTAGCCTCTTCTGGCAACTATGGCGTTACTAAAGAGAATATATGGTTACTTGGCGGACAGCATACGGCTTATGTGCCTACGGGCAACGGCAATTTGCAATGGACGTCGGGCGCCGAATATCAATACGACAAGATAGCCGAAAAGCGTCAGAATCCTAATGTGCTTGCCGTAAACCAAAAAGCGAATACATTTGGTCTCTTCACTCAAGCCGATTGGCGTATCTCTCCCAAAATCAAAGTGCTCGGGGGTGTCCGATTCGACAATGTCAATTCCGATTTATTAAAGAAATCAGTTACTGCACTCAACCCTCGTGCGAGTGTCCTCTACAATATCGATGAGAATTTCATCGCTCGGGGTTCGTATTCACGTGGTTTTAGAGCGCCTTTCTTCTATTCAGAAGATGTACACAGCGAATTGCAAGGGGGTGAAGCACGACGCGTAAAACTCGCCGATAATCTTAAAAAAGAGACCTCCGATAGCTTTACCGCTTCTTTTGAGTATAACCACGCTCACGATAACCACCAATTTGTAGCGATGATAGAAGGATTTTATACAGCTTTGCACGACCGCTTTACTTACGAAGATGCAGGTTTAGAAAACGGATTGCCTATTCGTGAGAAACGCAATTCCGATGGTGCCGTAGTGAAGGGAGTAAATATAGAAGTGAAGTACAGCCCCAATCCCAAATTTATGGTTCAACTCGCCACCACTATCCAAAGTTCTAAATACAATAGTGTACAAAACCCCGAAGAAAACGTCTATACCGATGAAATTCTCCGCACGCCTAATGTGTATGGCAACCTGATGGCAACCTATAAACCACGCCCTAATTGGGATATCAACTTTGTAACCGTATATACAGGTAGTATGAAAACCACTCACTTAAAAGGTTATATCCCCGATACGCGTTTAGAAACCACTCCCGCAATGTGGGACGTAGGCGTGAACACCGCTTATGAGTTTAAATTCCAAACTTTCTTCCCCTTAGAAGTGAGTTGTGGTATCAAAAACCTCTTCAACCAATATCAAAAAGATTTCGACAAAGGTGCTGAACGCGACGCCGATTACATCTATGGTCCTTCACTACCTCGCACCGTGTTTGTAGGTTTGAAAGTGAAGATTTAGTATTCGTTATCAACCTTACCAAATTTTCTAAAAGCGTGTCGTGCTACGACCTTTGCCAAAGTTTCACACTTTGGCAAAGTTAAATAAACTGATGAATAGTTATATTTATATCGTTTTTGTAGGGGCATTTTGCAAACACTCTTCTAAGATACAAAAAAGCGACTCCCTTTCGAGTCGCTTTTATTATTTGTGTATTGCAAATATTAGTAATTCAACTGATAAGTAGTAGTCATATCACTGTTATAACTAATATCAATATTAATATTATCTATTACTTGTGTTCCATTTTTAGTTTTAAGTTTGAAAGTGTGGCGAGCTACTTTATTCACTGTTAAGTCGATAGTTTTACCATTCTTATCTTTCTCTACTTTTATAGGGATAATAATATCAAACACTTTTTCATCACTTTTATCGCTTATCAATTGGTACTTTTTGCTTTTCTCAGTACCATTTTGAATGTTAGTAATAAGCGCTTCTAATTCCTCTAAATACTCGTCATGAGCATAACTACCAAAACCAGTACCCCAACCAGCTCTTGCATTTCGGCTTTCGTTAATAGTCTTTACAAAACCATCGTTGTCAAAAGTATAAGTATAGTTACAGATATAATTTAACGGAGCTTCCTCTTTTGTTAAAACCACTTGTTTTAGCAAGTTCTTAGGAGCTACCCCCTGTATCCAACCTATTTGAAAATTAAAATACTGCATATAGCTACTCACAGCATCCCCTTCAAAGTTGTACATCAAAAACTTATTTTTGTTCAACTCATTGCCGTAGCTAAGCTTACTCCCATAAGTAATGATTTTACCATTTCTATTTTTCTTCTCAATGATTTTGGTCAAATTATCATTGGTCCACTCAAAAACACCTACATCGTTAACATTTGCTAAACGTTGTTTGCTGTCGTATGTCCCTAAAGCCAATACATTCCCTGCTGCATTAAGCCCCCATTCTACGGTTTCTATAACCCCTGTATCTTCGTTAGGTACTGTAATTTTCACAGAGGTAGCCTTATAATCAAATGTTTTTACGATATCATTCTCTCCCTCTTCTTTGGTAGTAATCTTTTTGATTCTCCCTTGATTGTCATACTCATACAGAAAACGAACCATTTTCAATACAAACTCTTGTCTATTGAGAGTAGGTTGTAAAACACTTGAAATAGACGGAGCTGGGTCATTACCATTGTAATCTCTGTTTTTAACTTCAATAAAGTTAGAAACAATCTCCTTTACTTTTTTAGCAGGTAAATAGTTGTTTTGAGTGGTAGGGGTAGTAGTACCATTACCGCCATTGCCATTACCGCCATTAGGAGGAGTATCATCGTCTTTACTGCCACAGCCTACAAGCATTGCTATTGCTGCGATACTGAATAAAATTTTTTTCAT
Organism: Capnocytophaga sp. oral taxon 324 str. F0483; assembly: GCF_000318315.2. Lineage (NCBI taxonomy): Bacteria > Pseudomonadati > Bacteroidota > Flavobacteriia > Flavobacteriales > Flavobacteriaceae > Capnocytophaga > Capnocytophaga sp. oral taxon 324. The sequence goes on from NZ_KB291481.1 coordinate 13,697, forward strand.
TGAATGTAATATTTTATGAATTTAGATGCAAAAGTAATAATAAATTGTTAATCAGCAAATTTTATTCATTAGTAGTTAGTTGTTAGAAATGAAAACAGCTGAAGGTAGCGAGGAAGTCAATGAGAGCTCATAGCCGAGAATCAAAAAAGCGACTCAAAAATGAGTCGCTTTTTTGATAAAAACGGTATAGCTATACTTCTCTACTTTCAAAGCACTCCGCAATACCTCAGCTCCTTTATAAGGAGCGATTTCTTTCGCCTCGAAACCTCGTTTTTAACATTTTTATTATTGTTGTATTATACTATGAATCAGCCACTTACACACCCTTTCTATACCAATCGTCCAAGATTCGTATAAGCTTCCTATAAGCTACCTATAAGCTAACTACATTCATCCTCACACTCTTTTTTCACCAAAATCTCTCTCAACCACCTTTTGAATTTCTCCGTTTCCTTCCGAAAGCCCTAACCAGTCCGATTTGTCTAACAAGTCAGACCTGTTAAAAAACCATTTTTATCATTACTCTTTTGCTAATTCCCTCCGCTGGTGCGAGCTTGTAGCTCGTACCCCATTTTCTAATTCTCTCATTCTCTCATTTTCTAATCTTTCCCCGTCTGTATGGCTCGCACTTAGTATTGTTCCAAAAGATATTTAATAAGGTCAGTGGTTGTAACCAATCCCACTAACCTGCCGTTATCCACTACCGGTATAGAGTGAAAACTTTGGTCGGCTAGTATTTCAGCCACTTCTTTAATCGAGGTATCAGCGCTCACCGTAAGAGGTGTTTTAGCCATAATTTGCGGAATAGTATACATATCATACACCACCGAAGTAACCTCCTCTTCGCCATCAGTCATATCAGCAAAACTAATGCGCAAAAGGTCAGAATAGCTTACGATACCTATAAGCTTATCTCCTTCTACCACAGGAATATGGCGAATATTATGCTTCTTAAACAGTCGCTCAGCCTCATAAAGCGATTGAGTAGGAGTAAGAGTTACTAACTCCTTACTCATAATTTGTGATACAGGTACTCTTTGTTTCATAATATATACGTTTTTAAAATGAATAATTCCGTTTTGTAGTTAAATTACCCTACAAAGGTAGTTATAAAAGAGATATAAAGCAAAGTGTTTAACAAATATTTAACGTTCTAACATACCTTAACTCCCGAGCTTTCACAGGTTATTTTAACTCAAACTGATGTTGCGTCGGTCTAATCTTTCTTCGTCTTACCTTCGGAAGTATATAAAATAGAAAAAGCCGTTCAGAGATGTCTGAACGGCTCTTTCGTTTCTAGTTAGTGAAAGAAATAATAATAATTTTACTTGTCTATAGACCCTACTACACGCTTCATAAAGCTGTTAAGGGCGTCTTTCTGTGGAGTACCTTGTTTAATCATATTGTCTACCTCGATAGCTCCGTAGAAGTTCGAGAGCAATTCGCCTATTACGTCCAGCTCCTCATCTTTGAGTTGCTCACATTCAATGAGATTTTCGAGCGTTTCTACCGTCTCATTCACGTAATCTTGGTCGTTTGTCTCAATAAATTGAACGATGTGTTTAATTACCGGTAATCTCATCTATAAATAGCTTTAAGAGTTCGGCTTTATTCGTTTGTATTTGGTTCACCAAAGTACCGTTTTTAAAAGCAGCGAAGGTAGGCAAATTATCTACTTTGGCTAATTTACGCGACTCTGCGAAAGCTTCTGCATCTACATAAATAAAAGTAGCATTAGGAGTTTCGCTGGCATACTTTTTAAACTTTGGTTTCATTATTTTGCAATTACCACACCATCCTGCGCCGTATTGTACGAATACAAGAGGGTTAGAGGCTATTATTTCTTGCAAATTATCTTGGGTAAGTTCTGTCATTATAAAAATAAAATAGTGATGAGTTTTTTAGTGTGTGATTTTCTCATTCTCATCCCCCCTCTCGCAAAGAGAAGAGGGGGAGAATGAGTTCCTTACAATGATCAAGTTATCTATAAGAGTGTTGTTTACTTTTTAGTGAGAAGCCAAGTAGCTGGCTACTCCTTTGCGGTCAGCGTGCATAGCCTCTTTACCTTCTTCCCAGTTAGCAGGGCATACTTCACCGTGTTGTTGTACGTGAGTATAAGCATCTACCAAACGCAAATATTCTTTTACATTGCGTCCTAATGGCATATCGTTAATACTTTCGTGAAATACTTTTCCCGTTTCATCGATAAGATAAGTAGCACGGAAAGTTACATCATCACCTTCAAGAAGGTAAGCATCAGCTGTTTCGTCGTAAATTTCACGAGAGTCGAGAATACCTAAAATACGAGCGAGGTTGCGGTTGCTATCAGCAAGGATAGGGTAAGTTATGCCTTCTATACCTCCATTGTTTTTAGGAGTATTGAGCCAAGCAAAGTGTACTTCGGGAGTATCACAAGAAGCACCTATTACTTTCACATTGCGTTTCTCAAACTCAGCCAAAGCTTCTTGGAAAGCGTGAAGCTCAGTAGGGCATACAAAGGTAAAATCTTTAGGATACCAGAAAAGGAGAACTTTCTTTTTGTTGTTTACAGCTTCTGAAAGCACGTTTATTTTGAATGTATCCCCAAGGTCGCTCATAGCATTCACTTCGATATTGGGGAATTGTTTTCCTACAAATGACATATAATATTGTGTTTTGTTTTACGGGTGCAAAAGTAGGGTGTTTTTGTATAGGAAGAAACGTTTTTTTATTGAAAGATTTTATATGAAGATAAATAATAATTATGCAAGAAAGTTCTTTTATTTCTTCTTGCGCAATTCTCGCCAAATATATACTATTTGTACTATTATTAAAAAGCTGTTAGGTAGTATCACCGGAATACTATTAATTAAGTAACCGTAAACAACAAAGAGAGCACACCCCACCAAATTAGTAAGGCGTATATACACAAGATTATCTTTAATCAAAAAGCTGAGCACTACAAAAAGTGAAGCAGCATAACCAATAAATTCAATCATTATTTTTTGCGTTTAAGTCGGGTTTGACGTCTGAACCAAAACATTGCCAAAGCTCCCAAAGCAAAAGCGATGTATAAATACCACTGAGTGCGGTCAGCAGTGCCCCACAAGTTATAAACCTCATAGGCACAGTAAAGAGCGATTGCCAAATAGGCATATTCAAAAAATATACGTGCGTTCATATTATTTTATATTGTTATTCTTCTTCGTTATCTTCAATAGCTAAGATACCTGTAGTTTTATGCGCTTTTACAGTCGAAAATTTCTTGTCGAAATCCATACCTATACCATTAGTAACAGTACCTTTAGTTTCATCGGTAAAACTAAATTCTCTATCGGTAAAAATCCAATCTTCTTTTTGGTCCCAAAAGAGCTGAGATGTTTTTAGTTTCTTACCATCATAAGTAGTGAGTACTACATTGTCGCGCAGTTCTACCATATCGGAGCTCGGATAGATAATGCCGTAGTTAGCCTCTACGATATTTTTATGCCGTGCTTGGTCGTAAAACTCTACTTTCACCCCTTCGGGGAATTCAGAGTACGGCATACGCTGATTGGTAAAATCTTTATTTAATTTACTGGTAACAACAGCAACCACCTTAGTAGAATCGGTGTATACGAGTTTAAAATCAAAGGCTTCTCCTTGCGGGAATTTCTTTTGAATGCTCAGCTGTTGGAGATTGCGCATATCGTTATTACACGAAAAAAGCATTGCCATACATAATAGTAAGGCAATACTTCTTATTATTTTTTCAAGAGTAATTCTTCTCATCTTTTATTTATAGGCTTCTTTTCTATGGCTTACCTTAACAATTTCAACTGTTACAACCTCTTCAAAAATTTTATAAAGAATCCTATAGTCTCCCACTCGTATCCTGTACTTATCATCGTTTGTTAGTTTCTTATAACCAAAAGGTCTTGGATTTTCTTCAAGCGAAACCAAAGCGCTTACAATAGCAGAATAATGAGGCTCTGAAAGGGATTCGATAAATTTACTTATCTTTTTGACAACTACTACAGTGTATTTTTTAGTAGATTCCATTTTTTTTTCTGTTTTCCTCTACTCTTTTTAAAAAAACATCTAAGGGTTCTGTTTCCTCTCCCTCAGCATCTTTAAAGGCTTGGATATCTTCTAAATCTTCATACATTTCGGCTATAGCTAATAATTCTTTATACTCTTCGGCGGGAATTAAAGCTATAGATTTACCATTATTATCAGTTAAAAACTGTGGTGTTTGTAGATTTTGTAAATTGATAGTATGCATAAGTTAAGGATATTTTTTTAGCATTATCCATAGAGATGATTTTATATCATTTCTACGGATAATGCTATATTTTTTATCACCATATTACTTACAAACGTGGCACTGTGATAGATTGTCCTATCCAGCATTTAAAAGTAATGTTTTTACCTGCTAAACCAGATTCAAATACATCTACTTTTGAAGGAGCTAAAGCATCGTAACGAGCAGCTAAACTTTCCAAACCTCCTTTACGAGCAGTTTTGGCAGCTAACCAATATACGGCTCTTTTTTCAAAAGGAGTACTACCACATTCATTAGCTGAGCTTGCGTAGGCGTGTGCCATAATACGATAAGCATCGGAGTTTGAAGGGTTGTAAGAAAGTGCTTTTTGAGCATAGGCAACGGCTTGTGCTTTGCTGTGTTTAGAGGCGATACGAATGAGCAATTTTGATTTCTTAAAGTTATCTGTCTCTAAGTTCACTGACTCATTGTAATACTGAATAGCTTTGGCAGAGTTTCCTGCTTTGTCATTCATTACCCCTAAATAGTAAGCTGAGTTTGCTGACGGTTTAACGTTGTGCAATGAGGTTACGATTTTCACGAATAAAGGGTCTTTAGTACAATCTTTATCTGACATTTTACCTGCTGCACGGCGTAACCATTCTTCATTGTTCTTATTTGCCTCAAAGTTCTTGGTGTAAAGAGGAATAAGGTTTTTACAATCAGCAAGCTGACCGAGTTTAGCATCTACACTCTCTGCAATAGTTTCGTAGTTATCTACGCGTTTACGACAACCGTCCAAGAGCCTTTTGTCCTTTTCGCTAAGAGTACCTGCTTCTTCTTGAGCTAAATACTTGTTGATAGTTTCAGAAAGTTCATTCTTTTCGTCTTGAATTTTATCGGATACGTTGTCATAAGCATCGAATACTTCTTGCAATTCTTTTTGTCCTTTTTCGTGTAAAGAAACTAATTCAGAGAAGTACAAGTACAGAGCCTTTTCGTTTTTAAAGTTAGCTTTATCTTCGGTAAAGGCTTTATGCAAAAGATCGTAAATCTCTTTATCTGTTCCTATTTTTTCATCGAACATCAAGAGGGCTTGACGAATACGCATTTCAGTAGCTGAAAGACGTGTAGGGAATGTTTTGTTATAATCGGTGTAGAGTTGTAACAATTCTTTGGCATTTTGAGTCTTTTCAGCACCTGTGGTTGTATTCATTTTGTCTTGCAAGATGCGTTCGCCATAGGCAAAGGTAGCATAGTGTAAAGAAGGACATTGGGTATATACTTCCTTCCATACAGGATAAGCCTCTTTGTAATTTTTGGCTTTGGCATACTCACTAAATATAGAGAGTTTTTGCTTTAATTCTTCGTTGTTTTTGCAATCTTGTGCTTGTGCATAGGCAGCATAAAAGAAACTTGCAACTACTGTGGCTAATAAAATTCTTCTTCTCATTCTTTGTTTGTTTTTTATTGATATTTTGTTCGTTGGAACCACTTATCGTTTAAAGTGAAACCTATTTTTAAGTTGAAATAATTTTCCTTTACTAAACTGGCTGAGGTAGTACCTCTTATGCCGTATTCTCCCACAAGGGTAAGATTTGAAAATCCTTTTACGGGTAAACTAAGTCCAAAAGACGTGCCAAAGTCGTTTATGTTTTGATTATTGAGCACAATTCCTGTATTTTCATAGCGCAAACCTATGCGGTAGGTTACTCTTTTCCAGTAACTTGAATAGGAATTGTAGTTAGGAATCCAAAAACCTCCTAAGGCTATTTTGTATCCGTCGGTATAACTGACATTTGTGGTTGTAAGGAATGGATTTGAAAAAGCTTTTGTATTCGCATAGGTATATTCAATCCCTGTAAACCATTTTTGGTGTTCTCCTAAACCTAATCCAAACTCTATTTGAGTGGGCAAGGTAAGTGAGGTATTTTTGAGCCCTAAGGCTTCTAAATCTAAAGCACGTGTTTCGCGTATTGCCAATTGTGGTGCGGAACGCCTATTATTTCCTGCTACATAGCCTAAGGTAGAGATATTGCGTTGGTTTTCAGAAGACAGTTTACTTTGTGGTGTATATACCAATGAGGTATACAAACGCAAGCGGTGTTTCAAAGTCTCTTCGTAATACAAACCTAAGTTAAAAGCACCTCCTTTTAGGCGTGATTTGCTAAACTCTTGGGTATAGAATTGTACATCTTTTTGTTGCAAGAGGTCGGTCATATCAATGGTTCCAAAGTTATAACGGAAAGAAGCTCCTAAACTGAATCCGCCGAATATCTTTACCCCAGAGGAAAGAAAAAACTGATTCACATTTCCTTTTCCTTCAAACTGGTTTACTGTTTCGCTTGTGGTGTGCTTCAGTTTATAACCTACCGATGAGTAAGGCACCAACCCAAACGATACCCCAAAGTTTTCGAGAATAGGGAACCCGAGTGTAAAATAATCGAAGGCGGAGGATTTAGTACCTATTTTTGTTTCATTTGTAACAATATTTTTGCTTTGCATTGTAAATCCGGCTGAAAAAGCGGTGAATTTTAAGTGCGAAAGTGAGGCAGGATTCTGCATATTGATACGAGTAGAATCGGCATAAACACCAATTCCGCCCATAGCACTTTCCTCGGCTATACCGTTAAAATTGCGTTCACCGACTCCGTAAAAAGAGTAAGGCGACTCAGTAGTTTGTTGCGCAAAACTCACGTAAACGGTTGTAAATAAAGCACTAATAAGTGTGATTAGTTTCTTGTTCATAAATATTTATCCAATATTAGTAACGTGTGCCTCTCCTTTTTTTGTTTGATATTCTAAGATGGCATTCAGCCCCTCGAGCAACACGTATGAGCCTGCAAATATCTGATTTTTTATTCTTTCTTGCAAATAATTTTGATTACCCCCTGTTAAAATAGTGATAAGCGAAGGGAATTTTGCTTCGTATTTTTTAATCACTCCCTCAATTTCGCACACCACATTGTGATAGACACCTGAGAGCATACAGCTTTCGGTAGTATTTCCTATAAACTGTTCAGTATCAAAAAACTGTTCGGATACTAATGGCAGTTTGGAAGTGAAATGGTGCATTGCTTTTAGGCGCATTGCTATGCCTGGGGCGATAGCTCCCCCAAGATACTCTTTTCTATCGGTAACTATATCGAAAGTAATGCAGGTACCCGCATCGATGATGAGTACGTTGCGGTTGGGAAAACGTGTCACCGCACCTGCTACCAGAGCCAAACGGTCGATACCTAACGAGTGAGGGGTTGCATACTTATTGACGAAAGGCACAGGGGTTTCAGCTGTGAGGTATAACACATCTGGCAGGAGTTGTTCTAAGAAAGAGAAACGCTCTTTAACCCCAGTTACCACCGAAGCGATGATGCAATGAGTTACCTCATTTAAAGGTACGTTGCTTAAAAAAGATTCTTGAAAACCCTCTTTGACAAAGGAAAGAAAGAATGTTTGTATTCCTTTTTTGAACAGTGCTACTTTTATGGACGTATTACCTTCGTCTATTATTAAATTCATTTTCAAAAATCAGTGGGTGTGTGATTGTCCTGCAATAATTGCGCCAAAAAAAGAAGGTCTCTTGTTTCCTTTTATTTTACTCGTACTCGTGAGGAAGCTACTAATGAGGCTAAAACGCCCAAAACTACAATGGTAGCCAATACAATGAGTACATTTAAAGGAGTAATAGCGACAGGGTAGGCTAAGGTAGGGCTTATCATTACAAACTCGAAATGTTGTTGTAAAAGGACTACCGCAACGCCTAAGGCAATACCTATCAGAGCGCCGATTACCGATGCCATAGTGCCTTGCCAGAAGAATATCTGTCGCATTTGTTTTTCGTTCATACCGAGCGCATAGAGCGTTTGCAGGTCGTCTTTCTTGTCGAGTATCATCATAATGATAGCGCCTACGAGGTTGAAAAGCGCAATGATGAGCACCAAAATGAAAATCAGATACACCGCTATATTTTCGGTATTGAGCATACGGTAAAGTGCATCGTTTAGCTGTGCGCGGTTCTTGACTACTACGGGCTCTTGAAAGAGCTGTGAGAGCTGTTCGGCAACTTGCTTTTCATCAGCATTTGGAGCCAATTTCACTTCTATCGCTGAGACCTGCCCCTTACTTAGCCCCAATAAGAATTGGGCTTCGTCTAATGATGAAAATACGTATTTCTTATCTAATTCTTCCGTGAGTTGGTAGATGCCTTGTACTACTGAAAAGGCTTGACGGTAGGGCATTGGGTCGTTTAGGATACTGCCTTTGCCAGCTTTCGGAACTACTATTTGTAGAGGGGAAGAACCATCGAGGAGATTTAAACCGAGATTATTGAAAATAGTAGCGCCCACTATCACACTAGGAGGTGAGAGCTCCCAATTGCCCAGCACGAGGATACTATCGACATCGTTTACTTTGGGGTACTCAGCATCTACTCCCTTGATATAGGCGATGTGGTTTTTTTGGTTGTGAGTGAGAAACACCTGTTCTTCTAACACTTTGGTAAAGTGTGCTACCGATGAGAGTTGGCTTAATTTGAGCGTATCTTGATTGGTGAGTGATAGGTATTTGCCTGTTTTAGGAAACACTTTTAGGTCGGGGTCGAAAGTAGAGGAGAAGGAAAGCGTAAAGTTTTTGAGACCTGCGAAGCCGGCGAGCACAATAAAGAGGGCAGCACCGCCCAACACTACCACAAAAGCCGTAACCCTATTGATGATGTTGATAACGTTCTGCGAACTTTTGGCGAACATATAACGCCTTGCTATGTAGAAAATTGAAGTCATTGTTAATGATTAGTGATTAATGAAAAGTGCAAAGGTATGGAGTAATTAGCAAAATGGCAAAATTTGGGAATTAGCAAATTCTAAAATACGCCATTACTGCCTTGTACTCATCTTGTGCTGTTAAGCAAGTGTCGAGCAAAAAGCCTTCTGTTTGTTGCCAATTTTGTAGCCCGCGATAGTAGAACCAACGGAGTTGTTCGGTAATGATAAAAGGCACTATGTTGTTAGCTAAACATTCTTTAAAGAGCAACAAACGCCCTATGCGTCCGTTGCCGTCTTGAAAGGGGTGAATGGTTTCAAAACGCCAATGAAAATCGACCAAATCACGAAAGGTTTTGGTTTGTTTTTGGTAGTAATCGACTAACAAAGCGGTCATTTCCTGTTCTACATTTTCAGGCAGAGTGGTGGCATTGCCTCCTACTTCGTTAGGTAGTTTCTTATAGTCGCCTATCGCAAACCAATCTTTATTGCTATCGGAAGTATCTGCTTTGAGAATGCCGTGAAAGGTTTTAATCATCTCTTGGGTAAGAGGTTCAGTAGCGCATTCCAACATTGCATCAAAAGCCTTAAAATGATTAATAGCTTCGAGAATATCATCAATTTTTACCGCTTGTTCTGTAAAGCCAATGGTATTGGTTTCGAAAATATAGCGCGTTTGCTCGTGTGTGAGTTGGCTACCTTCTATATGATTGGAATTATAGCAAAAATCTATCTGAGTGCGGTGATAAATACCGCCCTTTAGCTTTGTTTCTTTCTCTTGTAATAATTGTTTTAAAAGCATTTTTTATTCATAGTAATTTCTTGGTTTTGATAGCTTCTTCTACTAAACCCTACGTCATTTTTCTTTTGTAGAGCAAGTCTCGGTTTTCGATGGGGTTTTCTTCCTCTTTGAGGGATTGCTCGATGCCCTCAATGTATTGCAAAGAATCGTCGATATAAAAATACAACTCGGGCATACGACGGAATTGGTGTTTGGTGATTTGCGACAGTTCGTGCTTGATGAGGGGCGCATTGGAGGTTACGCCTTTGAGCACCTCAGCTGCCTTTGCTTCTGGGAATACACTGAGGTACACCTTGGCTACTGATAAATCGATTGTTACATTTACTTTGGTTACCGAGATGAGTAGGTTTTGTTGCCCTGCATCGCGTATGGATTGCTGCAACACTTTGGCTAATTCTTCTTGAATAATGCCTGCTATTTTCTTTTGTCTGTTGTTTTCCATTAGTTTGTTTATTTATGGTGCAAAGATAGGGAATAATACTGATAATACCAAAAATGCCAAAAGAGCGGTAAAAATTAGGAAATTAGGAAATTAGGAAATTAGGAAATGAGAGAATTGGTAAATGGGGTGCGAGGTTGAGTTAGAGGAAAAACATCCCCCTAGCCCCCTTCAAAGGGGGAATG
>NZ_KB291482.1:0-53046 GCF_000318315.2 Capnocytophaga sp. oral taxon 324 str. F0483
TCGGGGGTTCGGGGGCTTTTGTCACTCGTCATTCTCTCATTCTCACATTTTCTCATTTTCTCATTCTCCCATTTCCCTGCCATCGTATTACGACCGCCTACTGCGCTACGGCTATTTTCTATATAACCTCCTTTTTTCACTTTTTCTCGAAAAAATTTCCATCATCCAAATATTTTTTCTACCTTTGCAGGAATTTTGTAAGGTAAATAGTTGCCTTACTGAACTTATATCAATGGAAGAACCAGTATTAGATTTAAAAGAAGTATCAGTATATCAAAAGAATACCCTCATTCTCTCCAATGTAAATCTCACCATTGGAAAAGGTGAATTAGTGTACCTTATCGGCAAAACAGGGTCAGGAAAGAGTAGCTTAATCAAGTTGCTCTACGGCGATTTACCCCTTACCAAAGGACAAGGAAAAGTTGTGGGTTTCAACCTAAATAAACTCACCGAAGACGAAATCCCACTGCTCCGCCGTAAACTAGGAGTGGTATTCCAAGATTTCAAACTGCTTACCGATAGAAGCGTGCACGATAATCTCGCTTTTGTGCTGAAAGCTACCGGATGGACTGATAAAGCAAAAATACAACAACGCATAAAAGAGGTACTTGCAAAAGTAAAAATGCAGAATACAGGTTTTAAGTTCCCTCACGAGCTATCAGGAGGCGAACAACAACGCATAGCTATCGCACGTGCCTTGCTCAACAACCCCGAACTCATCTTAGCCGATGAACCCACAGGTAACTTAGACCCCGAGACCAGTGTAGAAGTAATGCAAGTCCTCAAAGAAATCAACGCCTCGGGACGAACCATACTGATGGCAACTCACGACTATGCCCTCATTCTCAAGTTCCCTTCCAAAACCCTAAAATGCGATGGCGAACGCATCTTTGAGGTTGTACAGAGAAGGGTATAATTGTAATTGGCAATTTGCTAATTCACTAATTTACTAATTAAATTAATATAATGGCGATAAAGATACTTGCAAACGACGGAATTTCCGATTCAGGAAAAGAAGCGTTAGAAAAAGAAGGTTTTGAAGTTATCACTACTAAGGTAGCTCAAAACCAATTGATAGACTATATAAACAAACACGTAATCGATGTGCTCTTAGTGCGTTCAGCCACACAAGTGCGAAAAGATATCATCGATAGCTGTCCGTCACTCAAACTCATCGGTAGAGGAGGCGTAGGAATGGACAATATAGATGTGGCACACGCCAAAAGCAAAAACCTACACGTGATTAATACCCCAGCCTCTTCGGCTAATTCGGTAGCCGAGCTCGTTTTTGCTCACCTTTTCAGTGGCGTACGTTTTCTACACGATGCCAACCGCAATATGCCTTTGGAAGGCGACACTCAGTTTAACGAACTCAAAAAAAACTATAACAATGGCGCCGAATTGCGTGGTAAAACCATAGGCATTATAGGTTTCGGACGTAGCGGACAAGCGGTAGCTCGTATTGCTATCGGTTTAGGAATGAACGTAATGGCTTACGACCCCAAAGTAACTGAGGCAGTAATAACCCTCGACTTTTTCGACGGACAAACCTTGCCTTTCACTATCAAAACCGTAGAAAAAGAACACCTACTGGCAAAAGCTGATTTTATCACTCTCAACAACAGCCCAGCAGAAGGAGGTTATATACTTGATGCAAAAGAGTTTGCCTTGATGAAAGATGGTGTAGGAGTTATCAATTTAGCACGTGGAGGTGCTTTAAATGAAGTAGCCCTTATAGAAGCCTTAGATAGTGGCAAAGTAGCTTTTGCAGGTTTAGATGTATTTGAAAACGAACCCAACCCCGCTATACAAGTGTTAATGCACCCTCAGGTATCGCTTACCCCACACATAGGGGCAGCTACTAACGAGGCTCAGAACCGCATAGGCTTTGAGTTAGCCTCACAAATTATAACCTTATTTAAATAATTATTATATGGCAGGAATGTTAGATTTTTTAGGAGGTGATAACCTTCAACAACTCGTAAAAGGATTGAGCGAGAAAACAGGTATCGGTAGCGATAAAGTAAGCTCGGTAATGGATTCACTCAAATCGATGCTCGGCAAAGCCGAAGGTAGTGAGATTTTAAACAAACTCACAGGCGACGGGCAATCGTCTACCTTAAAAGCTATCAGTGAGAAAACAGGTGTTTCATTGGATAATGTAAGCAAAATTTTCCAAAACTTAACCCCAATGATATCCAACTTTTTCTCAGGCAAAGGAGGTAACATCAGTGAAATGATGAACTCTTTCTTTGACAAAAACAAAGACGGAAATGTAATGGATGATATTATGGGAGGTATTGGCAACCTCTTTGGCGGTAATAAATAATTACCTTATAACCGTATTTTAACATTACTTTGGCAAAGTTTTTGTACTTTGCCAAAGTAATTTTTATTTCAATGAATACTGACGAATACTTTATGCAAAAGGCTTTAGAAGAAGCACAATTAGCTTTCGAGGAAGACGAGATTCCCGTAGGAGCCATTATCACCATTGATAACAGAATTATCGCCAAAGCCCATAACCTTACCGAGCGCCTCAACGATGTGACAGCGCACGCCGAAATGCAAGCCATTACTATGGCGGCTCACTATTTGGGAGGTAAATACCTCATAGGTTGCACTATGTACCTCACGTTAGAGCCTTGTGCAATGTGTGCAGGTGCTTTGTATTGGAGTCAGTTATCGCGTTTAGTCTATGCTGCCCCCGACACCCATAGAGGCTACAGCGTAATGGGGGGCAAATTGCACCCCAAAACCGAAGTAGTTACAGGCATTTTAAGCCAGGAAGCTACAGCCTTGTTAAAACAGTTCTTTCAGCAAAAAAGGAAATGAGAAAAACCTTTAGTCTTATAGCACTCTTTCTCTTGGGAATGAATTATCTTCTTTCTCAAGAAATAGATACTTTAAAGGTAAAAGACTCGCTATTAGAAGGCATTTCACCTGAAAGAGAAGCTAAAAACAAAGTATTCTATGAGAGAATCAAAAACTTCTTTAGCAAATATAAGCTCACTAAAAATCTCAATAACTTTATTATAATTGAGGAAAAGACATCCGAAGGTACAAGCACCTCTACCGTTACTCCTAAAAAAGCCCCTTCTTATCAAGGGAAAATCATTAGAAATATCGTTATTACTACCTTAGACCCTTTTGGGTTTGACGAGAAAGATTTAAGCAAAGTACCTAACACTCGTTTGGAGCGTTTTGGTAATGCACTTCACGTGAAAACCCGCGAAAGCACGGTACGAAAGTTTCTTCTGTTTAAAAAAGACAAGCCCTTAGATACCCTTTTGCTGAGTGAAACCGAACGTGTATTGCGCAATCAGCGGTATATCCGTAGGGCACAAGTGTGTGCTATCCCTGTGAGTCAAACCTCCGATTCAGTAGATGTACAAGTGAATGTGCTCGATAGCTGGTCTATATACGTCGACGGCGACTTGGCAGGCAGTAGAGGCTGGACACGACTTACCGAGCAAAATCTCTTTGGGATAGGACACGAACTCTCGCTCACCTATCAACAATACTTTTCAGGAATCGGGAACAATGGTAAAGGCTTTAATTATGTGGTGAGAAACATCAAAAACACTTACATCAATGTGCGAACCGGTTATTATTCCGATTACGAGAACTATTTTTCAAAGAGCATACAGGTAGAGCGACCGCTGTATTCACCTTTGGCACGCTGGTCGGGGCGCTTAGGGTACTACGAATACCGATATGAAGACGAAGGTATTAGTTATCGCGACTCTATCTATATTCCTATCTTAATGACACGCACCTTCGATGCTTTTGGTAGTTGGGTAAAGCCCCTCAGAAAAGTAGAAAATAAGCGCATCAATAACTTTATCATAGCTGGGCGTTTTCGCAATATAAATTACTACGAGAAACCTTCCCCCGAGATAGACCCCGAGCAATATTACGGCAACGAGAACCTATATCTCACCCAATTCAGTCTCAATAGTACAGGCTTTGTGAAAGACCGCTATATATTTCGCAACGGCGATATCGAGGACGTAGGAATAGGACGCTCTTTGTTTCTCACCTCAGGGATACTGCGGAAGAACTACGCTACTTTGCCCTATCTCGGTATAGGCTTTGCTGAGGCAAACTATACCAAGCGTGGTTACCATTCTATCAACTTTGAGGTAGGCACATTCTTCAAGGACGGCACGAACAAAGAAACTGTGCTAAAAGGTGAAGGCACCTATTTCAGTAAATTGTTCGACATAGGCGATTGGCATTTTCGTCAGTTCTTGCGTTCCTCATTTGTAGTAGGTTTTAACCGAAATGTATACCAGCGCGACAGAATCAACTTAAATGAATCTAATGGTATCTTAGGCTTCAGTAGTCGTGAAGTATACGGCACACGCAAACTTATTCTCACCTCACAAACGCAAGTATATGCTCCTTTTCAGCTGATAGGCTTTAGGTTTAGTCCGTTTCTCTCAGCCGATATAGGTTTTATAGGTAGGGAAAACACTGCCTTTCTAAAAACAGAAGTATACTCTAAGGTTTCCATAGGTTTTTATATCTCCAACGACTATTTTCCCTTTGGAGCCATACAATTCTCCTTTGGGTATTATCCTAATATCCCAGGTACAGGTAACAATATCTTCAAATTTACAGGCGTTACCAACGACGATTTCAGGCTACACAGCTTTTCTCAACGCTTGCCTAATATCGTATCGTTTAGGTAATTTCGCCTCACCTTCCTCATTTCTTCGTTCATCGTTCCTCATTTCTTCGTTCATTGTTCGTCTTTCCTTCGTTCATCGTTCGTCATTTCTTTGTCTATCGTTCGTCTTTTCTTCATCTGTCCGTGTGGCTCGCACCTGCCCGTGCGGCTCACATCTGCTCGTGCGGCTCGCACATCCACATTTTTAACTACGTGACAAAATGTCTGAAACTAACTGACAGAAGAATAATGGCAATGTTTTTGCTTTTCTAAAAGGAATGTCTTATCTTTGCGCGCTTTCAAGAGAGATACAACAAGTTTAAACTGTAAAAATAAAGAACATTGAATAAGGAAATATCATCAAATCAGCTTATTAGTAATATTATAGCTGGTATAGAAAAAGTAAAAGGAACCGATATTACCATTATGGATTTGCGCGAGGTAGAGAATACCGTGTGCGATTATTTTATTTTGTGCAATGGGTCTTCTAATACCCAAGTGTCGGCTATCTCTGGTGCTATTCAAAAGGTAGTGAGTCAAGCCGAAGGTCATCAACACCCGTGGCACGTAGAAGGTGAAACTAATGCCGAGTGGGTACTCATCGATTATGTGGATGTAGTGGTGCATATCTTCCAAACAAAAATACGTGAGCATTACGACCTCGAAGGACTTTGGGGAGACGCTAAAATTATCAACTTAGAAACTAACTATTAAAAATATGTCGGACAATAAAAGCAACGGGTCTCGTTTTTCAGCCTATTGGTTATATGCCATATTACTGCTGATACTTATAGGTTTTAATTATTATTCAGGAGCCAGTTTTTGGTCACAACCCAAAGAGATTCCGCAATCTAAATTTGAAGAATACCTTAGCAATGGTGATGTATCCAAAATCATCATCTTAAACCATAAAGAAGCTAATGTATATCTCACCCCCGATGCTCTTAAAAAAGAAGAGCACAAAGAGGTAAAACCTACGGGAAATACCTTTATGCAAGGTGCTAACGCAGGTGACGTACCCCAATACCGTTTTGAATTAGGCGATTTGAGTAATTTCGAAAACCGATTCGACCAAATTGTAAAAGATAACAACCTCAGCACTACTCGTGAGAACAAAACCCAGCAAAACATCTTCGGCGATTTGCTGTTCTCTATTTTGCCTTTTATAGTCATCATAGGCTTATGGATTTACGTAATGCGCCGTATGGCAGGAGGCGGAGGAGCTGGTGGTATCTTCAGCATTGGCAAATCTAAGGCGCGTGTATTCGATGAAAAGAAAGAAACGCGCGTAACTTTTCAAGATGTAGCAGGCTTAGAGGGAGCAAAAGAAGAAGTACAAGAGATTGTAGACTTCCTCAAAAACCCCGATAAATACACTTCATTAGGAGGTAAAATACCGCGTGGAGCCCTATTAGTAGGTCCTCCTGGTACAGGTAAAACTCTTCTTGCGAAAGCTGTAGCAGGTGAAGCACAAGTACCTTTCTTCTCACTCTCTGGTTCTGACTTTGTAGAGATGTTCGTAGGGGTAGGAGCCTCTCGTGTGCGCGACCTTTTCAAACAAGCTAAAGAAAAGTCTCCTTGCATTATCTTTATTGATGAAATTGATGCTATAGGTCGTGCTCGTGGTAAAAATGTAATGACGGGAGCTAATGATGAGCGTGAGAATACTCTCAACCAACTCCTTACCGAGATGGACGGTTTTGGTTCACATACTAATGTTATCGTATTAGCAGCTACTAACCGCGCTGATATCCTCGATAAAGCACTAATGCGCGCAGGACGTTTCGACCGTCAGATTTATGTAGAGCTTCCTAACTTAAATGAGCGCAAACAGATATTTGAAGTACATTTGCGACCTATCAAAACAGCAGAAACATTAGATATAGACTTCTTAGCAAAACAAACCCCAGGATTCTCTGGCGCTGATATTGCTAACGTATGTAATGAAGCTGCTCTTATTGCAGCTCGTAAAGGTAAAACAGCGGTAAGCAAACAAGAATTCCTTGATGCAGTGGATAGAATTGTAGGTGGTTTGGAGAAGAAAACTAAAATCCTTACTCCCGAAGAACGCAAGACAATAGCCTTCCACGAAGCAGGTCACGCTACTGTAAGTTGGCTCTTAGAACACGCTGCACCACTTGTAAAAGTAACTATCGTGCCTCGCGGACAGTCGTTAGGCGCAGCTTGGTATTTACCAGAAGAACGCCAAATAGTGCGTACTGAACAGATACTTGATGAAATGTGTGCTGCCCTTGGCGGTAGAGCTGCTGAGAAAGTGATATTCGATAAGATTTCTACAGGTGCTCTCAGCGACCTTGAGAAGGTAACCAAACAAGCGCGTGCAATGGTAACCATTTATGGGCTTAATGACAAGATAGGTAACCTTACTTATTACGATTCAGCCCAAGCCGATTATAGTTTTACCAAACCTTATAGTGAGAAAACAGCACACCTAATAGATGAAGAGATTTCTAAGATTATAGAAGAACAATATCAGCGTGCTATTGATATTCTCACTGAGAATAAGGATAAGCTTACTACTTTGGCAAACTTGCTCTTAGAACGTGAAGTAATCTTCCGCGAAGATCTTGAAAATATCTTTGGTAAGCGCAAGTTTAAAGACCCACACGATATTATTGAGGAGGAAGAAGAAGATAAATCCTCAGAAGTTGTATCGTAATTACAATAAAAAAGATGTGTCAAACTCTCTTTGATACATCTTTTTTATTCTTTATTTTTCTGCTTTTGCTAATCTTTGGTACTCACCCCACGCCTCTATAAGCATAAACTCCATTTGCTTATTTTCCTTCTTCCTTACAAGATCGTGGAACTCGGTTCTCTCCATTACATAATAGGCTAAAATGTCTATTCCCTCTTCGTTTAGTTTAAGTTCTTTTTGTAGAAAGACTTTCATATTTTCACGTATATAGCTGGCTACAGCTAAGTTCTGTTCATTGGCTACAATTTTCTTTAAGAGCTTCTTTCGTCCACTTATAGTATTAATGAGTAAATCAATGCTTAATAAATTTCCTCCTGCACTATGAGTAGCACTATACAACCGTTTTTCAGCAAAAGTACGCTCTACAGGAGTATGCTGTAAAATTCCTAACCTTTGAGCAGAAACCCCTTGATATTTTGATACTTCAACCTCATCAAGCTGATTGACCTGTTCTTTCATCTGTATTAAAACTCCTCCGAAACCAAAATCAGCTTTTGTAAGAGTGCGATAAACAGTTTGCATTCCTACAAAAGTAATTTGCAAAGTATTACGTTCACTTGCTTTCAGTGTAAAATAACCATTGGCATCAGTAGTAGTAACAGCATTGGTATAAAGATTCATCACGTGAGCTCCTGACAAAGGTATTGTATCACGCACCACTCTACCACGCACTTGTTTTTGTGCAAAGACTCCTACACTAAAAAACAACCATATAATTGTTAGATATTTCATAAAATTACTATGAATATTTTACTGTTTCCAAGTATCCGGACTTTTGCGCCATTGCTGGAGCATCTCTAAATCTTCTTTTTTGATACGACCAAAAAGCAAGGCTTTTTCTAATAGACTGTCGTAATCGCCAGCAGTGTAAAGCGGTACCTTCTCCTCGGTAAAACGCTCATTGGCTACATCAAAATTGTAAGAGAAAAGGGCTATCATTCCCAATACCTCAGCACCACTATCGCGTAGGGCTTTTACCGCATTAAGGCTACTCATTCCGGTACTTATCAGGTCTTCTACCACTACTACCTTTTGTTCAGGGCGCAAAAAACCTTCAATTTGGTTTTGTCTGCCGTGTTTTTTAGGTTCAGGACGCACATACACGAAAGGCAATTGGAGTGCATTAGCTACCAACATACCAATGCCAATAGCCCCCGTAGCTACCCCTGCAATGACTTGTACTTCGGGAAACTTCTCTTTTACACCTCTTGCCAGTACACTTGCAAAGTACGAACGAATCTCTGGAAATGAGAGAATTATACGGTTATCGCAATAAATTGGTGACTTCCAACCGCTCGCCCAAGTAAAATAATTTTCAGAATTCAATTTAATTGCGTTAATTTGCAATAAAAATTCAGCGGTATTTTGTGCCGTAATACTATCTAAAATCATAGGTTATGTATGAAATATTTTTAGACGAAAAGTCGATTATTTTGACAAATGTACGAGAAAATATTGAGAACGTCAAATGTTTTCCAATAAAAGATGTTACTCTTGATGTTATCTTGGAGGAACTCAAGCGAAAAGAGGTAGAAAAAATCTACTTATATCACCCTAAGGAAGAAAAACTTATGAAGAAATTTAAGCAACTTATTCCTACCATAAAAGCAGGGGGTGGCATTGTGTATAATCAGGAAGGAAAAGTACTGATGATTAAGCGTCACGGCAAGTGGGATTTGCCTAAAGGAAAGAAAGAAAAGGGCGAAAATATCGCTACTTGTGCTTTGCGTGAAGTAGAGGAAGAAACAGGTGTTAAAAAACTGCTTATCCAGCGCTTCCGAATGATTACTTATCACATATTCAAACGCGATGGGCAATATTTTTTGAAAGAGACCTATTGGTATGATATGACTACTACCTTTAAGAAGAAATTGGTACCTCAAACCGAAGAAGATATAGAAAAAGCGTGTTGGAAAGACGAGGCAGAGGTACGAGAGTTGGTGAAGGATTCGTATAAGAATATTCAGAAGCTATTCAATTAGCAAAGAATCTCTCCACAAGCTGGTGTGAGCAAAACGCTTGTGTCTTTTTTATTACTACCTACACCGAAGCTATACCGAATCTTCAGTGGTTCTTCAGTGGTTCTTCAGTGGCTCTACAGTGGCTCTACAGTGGCTCTACAGGGGCTCTACAGTGGCTCTACAGTGGCTCTACCCAGAACACTAATCGAAGTTATAGCGAATACCACTGGAATACAATCACTATATCAAACGGTTAATTGTTAATGGTTAATTGAAAATTTATCCTTACCTTTGTATCACTAATCTAATTCCTAAAACCTGACCTCTAAACTCTAAGTAAACTATGGTGAAAACAAAAAACAACTGCCTAACAAAAGGACTTTCGGGAAAAGTCGGTAACCAATTCTTCTTCCGTAAAGTGGGGAATAAGACTACCAACAGCTAAGAGTAAAAGACAATTTCTATATGGTATAATAATAACATCACACACAATTTTGGCATCTTTGCGTCATTTAATTTTATTAATTTATTTTTATGACTTTACAACAACACTTTGCTAAATATATTTTTGGAGAAACCGAACAAATAGACATATCAGCTAATTAACAAATTAACATTATGACCTCAGACGAATTTGCAAAGAATTTTTATATTGAAAAGCTAAATTTTTTAAAGTCGTGCTTTCAGGTACAACCAGACTATCCTTCAGCTGTAAATACCAAAATAAAAAAAATGGCACTGAGCAGTACTCAAAAAGAACAATTAGAAGAAGTGATTGACCTGTTGTTAAACGATGTGTTTTACAGCGTGCTATTAGGCTTAGACGGTGAATGCCCCATAGGCAACATACAGCAAGTTTATAGTATATACGATGAAGAAGGGTGTCTTATTTCTGATTGCGGGGAATTGGAAGTGAGTGCTTACGAATACTTTCACGGAGGCAAATACGAAAAAGAAACTGATTAATATAAAACAATATGTTCTGAGGGCACGAGCGTGTCGCTCGTGCCTGCAAGACAAATTGGCAAATCGGCAAATTAACTAATTCATCTCCCATTTTTCTTCTTCTAAATTCAATTGCCGGTGGAAATTGCGTATTTGCTCCTCATCAATACGTGGGTTTTTATTCAGTTGTTGTAATATCTCCCGCTGATGACGTAAAATAGCAAGGTATTTCTTTCGTACTTCAGGGGTAGTATTGCATTTAGGCATATCGAGTTGGTATTGCCATATATCTTTCTGATTCTGTAATAGAAAACTATCAGTTATTCCTTCTTTATAATGTTTTTGCATATAATCCAAAGCAGCTTGTGCCAATGATTTCCGAATAAGGCTTTCAGCTTCTGCTTCAGGAATATGATCTTCATAATCAGGGAATTTTGCCCAACGGATAAGCGCCGGCAAACTAAGCCCCTGTACGAGTAGGGTTGCCAATATCACTATAAAAGTAACATAGAGAATCAGGCTGCGATGCGGAAAATGCTCACCATTCTCTAAAGTTAGAGGGATAGAAAGCGCTACCGCCAATGAAAGCACCCCGCGCATTCCTGCCCAACCTAATACCAAAGGCACCCGAGAACCAGGGTTTCGCTCATCGGCAACGGTGATAAAGCGTTTCATTATTTGAGTTATCACAAGCGCCCCATAAGATGATAGCAGTCGCACCCCTACTACTACCCCTGTGATGAGTAGTTCGTAGCAGTGGCAAGACTCATCCCTTCGGCTTCAATGCCCTCGAGTACTTCGGGCAAGGCAAGACCTATCAACATAAAGGCAAGACCATTGAGTATAAAACCTAAAATACCCCATACCGCAACCCCTTTGTTACGTGTGGAGGCAGCAAAAATATTAGTAAGATGCAGCGACATATACATACCGCCTGCCACTACTGCCAACACCCCCGAAGCACCCACTTCGTTTGCCACAATATACATTATATAAGGTGCTATAAGTGAGAGGATAATATCCATATTAGCATCGGTAGGGAGATATTTATACATTTTGCTCATCATCCAAGCGATAGCCAAACCTATAACTGCCCCAGCAATAACTACCCAAACGAAATTCAATGCTATATCCGTCCACACCAGCTGACCGGTAGTAACTACCAAAGCTGCAAACCTAAATACAATCAGTGAAGAGGCATCGTTGAGCAAACTCTCGCTTTCTATTATTGTACTGGTGCGTTTAGGCACCTTTACAAAATTCATAATCGCTGAAGCACTTACGGCATCGGTAGAGCCTATCACTCCTCCTAAAAGAAAACCTAAGGCTAATGAAAACCCTGGAAATACCATATTAGCAACCCACGCCACCGCAGCCGCTGTAATAAACACTACGATAAAAGCAAAACTAAAGATAATGCGTCGCCATTTCCACATCTCTTTTAGCGATATCGAGAAAACATCAGCATATAAAAGTGGCGGCAAGAAAATGATGAGCACCAAATCGGGGTTGAGTGTAATGGTAGGTACATTAGGGATAAGGCTAATCGCTAAACCTCCTAAAACCAACAGAATAGGGTAAGCCACTTTAAGTCGGTTAGCCAACATAATCAGTAGCATAATAGCCACCATCAAAAGCAATAAGTAAGGGAAGTATTGTACCATAGTTCATTAATTACGAGGCGACAAAAATAGTAAAAAATACTTTTTTAATCATAACTGATGAGTGTTTTTTTTGTATCTTTGCACCAACAAATAGCAATTTAATTTTAAAAATAGCATTTTATGAAAAGAATAAACAAACTGGCAATATGCCTTGTTATAGCCCTTGTAGGGTGCAATAGTCAAAAACAAACTACTTCGCCTACCTTGCCTGAGGTAAGTCGTTGGACGGGTGAGTATGGTGGAGCTGACAAGAGTTACGATGATAAACTTTTCGCTTTGCGAGAAGAAATTGCCCCTAAGTTTAAACAGCTATCTTTTACTGATACACTCACTGGGCGAACAATGGAATACAATCTATTCACTCCTAAAAATTACGACCCTAACAAGCAATATCCTTTGGTGCTTTTTATGGCAGATGCAAGTACTGTAGGCAAAGGGGTGATAGCTCCTCTCAAACAAGGTTATGGCGGAATTATTTGGGCTACTGATGAAACTCAAAAAGAACACCCTTGTTTTGTGTTAGTGCCTTCTTATAGTGGAAAAGACGCTGCTACCAATGATGCTTACGAGGTAACCGATGAAGTGCCTACCACTTATCATCTTTTGCAACAAGTTCTTAATACTTATGCAATTGACCGCAGTAGGGTGTATACTACCGGACAATCTATGGGGGGAATGATTTCTTTTTATCTGAATGTACATTACCCCGACTTGTTTGCAGCTTCTTTGTATGTGGGTACGCATTGGGATTTTCAGCAACTTAAAGAAGTCCTTCCAAAGCAAAAGTTTTTTATATAGCTTCTGAATTAGATAAAGCAGCCCCCATTATGCAACAAATGGAGACTTTCTTTACTCAAGAGAACATCGCCTATGCCACAACTAAATTTGCGGCAAATCTCCCTGACAAGCAGAAAGAGGAAGCCATAAAGAAGTTACTTAAAAAAGGAGCTGATAAAAATATAGTACGATTCACTAAAGGAACTGTATTACCTAATGGCTTTACAAAAAGAGCCGAAGCAGGGGAGCATATGTATGCTTTTGATTACGCTTATCAACTTAAAGCGGTACGTAATTGGTTACTAGGACAACACAAGTAGAAAATAACACTTAACTCTTACCTAAAAATGAAAGCCCTTATCATCGGCGCTACAGGCGCCACTGGAAAAGATTTAGTAACACAACTTTTAACCGACGACACTTATAGCGAGGTGCATTGCTTCGTGCGCAAACCTTTAGCCCTCTCCCACCCCAAGCTACACGCTCACGTGGTCAATTTCGATACCCCCGAGGCGTGGACAGATTTGTTGCACGGCGATGTAGCTTTCTCTTGTTTGGGTACCACCTTAGCCGTTGCAGGTAGTAAAGAAGCTCAATGGCGCGTGGATTACGATTATCAGTACGCCTTTGCCCAGCAGTGTAAAGCCAATGGAGTACCTACTTTTGTACTCGTCTCGGCTGCAGGGGCTACAACGCAATCTAAACTGTTCTACAACCGTATGAAAGGACAGTTAGAGGACGCTATCAAGGCACTTGGTTTCCCAAGCCTGCTCATCTTCCAACCCTCTATACTCATCCGCTCTAATAGCGATAGAGGCGCTGAGAACTTCTCAGTAAAAGCTATTCATTTCCTCAACAAAATAGGACTTTTCAAGCGATATCGCCCTATGCCAACAGCTGTTCTTGCTCAGAGAATGCGTAAAGAAGTTGCTACTGCGAATAAGGGTATACATACTTTTACTCTTGATAAAATCTTTTGATAGAGATCAACAATAAATGATAAATCAATATTATGTGGCTCATTTACGCACTATTATCAGCTGTATTTGCCGCTCTTACTTCTATTCTTGCCAAAATAGGGATTGAGGGTGTCAATTCTAATCTCGCTACAGCCATTAGAACCTTAGTGGTAGTCGCTTTAGCGTGGGTAATGGTCTTCCTTACCCAACAGGACAGTGGTTTAGCACACATCAGCAAGAAAAGTTGGCTCTTTCTAATCCTCTCAGGACTTGCAACTGGGTTTTCGTGGTTATGTTATTACAAAGCCTTACAAATGGGAGTCGTTTCTAAAGTAGTAGCTGTAGATAAGATTAGTATTGTTCTTACGTTTATCTTAGCTGTTTGCTTCTTACACGAAGCCTTTACCCTCAAATCATTAATAGGCATTGTACTTATCGCCATTGGTACCTTAGTGATGGTGATATGAACAATAATATATCATTAACTTTGCCAAAGTCTAAGGGCTTTGACAATGTGTATGATTAGTATAGTAATTCCCGCTTTTGGTATAGAAAAACAACTCTTTTTCTTCTAACAATCCGTTTTTCTGTACTTTTGCCACTGTAATACTTAAATCTTTATTATAGTGAAAGAAATAATAACTTTTATAGCACTGCTCTTTGCAGTAAGTGTTTCAGCGCAAATCAGTGTAAAAGCAGAGTATATGAGCAATTCCGAGTTCTACGATGCCGTAAGCGACAGCAATATAGGCGATGGCTCGGCTATGATTTACTCTGTGGGAGCAATGGTTCCCCTCTCTATGCAAGCCCCTGAGGATGAAGACCTTTACCAGCGACCTACCGTATGGGGTGTAGGGCTTAACGGCACTTTTGTAAAGATGAACAATCACAACTTTCCTATCGGGAAAGAACTACCTTCAGAGGTGATGAACCTCGGCGTGAGCGCTATTCATCTCCGCCCTTTAAAAACACGTTGGTCTATGCTTATGGCACTCGGTGCAGGAAGCTATACCCCCGAAAATCGTCTTTCGTCTATTCATATAGGTGAAAATGTAGTAGCAAATGGTGCTGTAGTGTTTATATGGCACTGGAAATCCAACTTAGAAATAGGGGGAGGTGCTGCCCTTAATAATACCTTTGGCTACCCTATGGTGTTCCCTGCCCTTTATGTTAAATACAAAGGCGGTTTTGCCGACAAATTCACCATAGAAGCTGCTTCTATCGATGGTGCAAAAATTGCTTTTGGGTATAACTTTAGCGAGCGCTTCAATCTGAAATTAGTTGCTAATGTGGGAGGTTATGCCGCTTACTTAAAACGTAACGGACAAAAGGAAACTTTCACCCAACAGAATATCATCACAGGCTTGCAACCTGAATTTAAAATTGGTAAATACTTAAGTATTCCTATTATAGTAGGGGCTAACTTTTTGCGTTCGGGTGTATACCAAGAGCGTAAACTCTCTGCGATGTTCAAGTCTGAAGCCAAAAATGAAGATGGCACCCCTCGCTCCAGTCAGTTTAACCCTGCTTTTTACCTTTCGGCAGGGATTACAATCGGAGGAAACTAATAACAGGCTTCAAAAATCTAAATAGGTATGACTTTACCAAATAGAAACTATGGACGAAAATCCCTATATATTTCTAAAAAACAATCTCTTCTTACAGTTCCTTATTGCCGATAGATATCGTATCTATAGGCATATAACTGCCTGTGTATCATTGCTATTGTTTTTCCTAATCACTAAAGAATGGGGAGCGTACAAAGGCTTTGTTGACCACTTGGATTGGATAGAGAGATGTATGATTATCACAGCAGCTTTTTACTTAAATATCTATGTGCTTATTCCGCGCTTTTTGTTTAGAGGGAAACTTGTTACTTACACCTTTAGCCTTATAGGGATACTTTTCATCTGTCAAGTGATTACCTACTACCTAAATGCCGTTATATGGAGAGAGTATATTATCAGTGAAGACCTAAAAAAAGCAATGGCTTTGCCTATCCCTACCCTATTTATCTTTTCATTATTGAGTTTATTGCCCTTTATAATGCTATCCACACTCATAAAAATATTCCAATTGTGGATAAAAAGCACCGAAAAGATGCAAGAATTAGAACAACAAGCTGCCAAAAGTGAGCTACAAGCCCTCCGTAGCCAGATACAACCACACTTTTTGTTCAATATGCTCAATAGTATCAACACATTGTTGTATATCGACCCCGAAAAAGCTTCGTACACCCTCACAAAATTATCCGATTTCCTGCGGCATTTGCTCTACCAATCGCACGAAGAACGAGTTTTTCTCTCTTCTGAATTGCGTTTTCTCACCGATTTTCTTTCTTTGGAAGCAATGCGCCGTGATGATTTCACTTATGAGATTACCTACAACGAAAAGAATATACAAGGCATACAACTGCCTCCTAATATACTGCTTATCTTAGCCGAAAACGCTGTAAAACACAGTATTGATGCCCTTGCACCTACCTATATCTATATGAAATGCGAACAAAAAGAAGGATGGTTACACTTTTCTGTACGCAATTCTGTACCTTTGCAACCTAATCCTCAACAAAAATTCAGCGGTATAGGATTAACTAACTTCCGCCGGCGGTTAGAACTGCTCTATGGCGACTGTTTTAAGCTGTTGCAAGAAGCTCTACCACAAGAATATATAGTAACCTTAGTTCTACAGCTATGAATTGTTTGATAATAGACGATGAACCCTTAGCGCGTATCGGTATGGAGCGCCTCATAAGGCAATACAGCCATTTGAATGTAGTGGGCACCTTCAAAAACACTGTAGGCATTGCCGACTTTCTGAAAAAGAACGAAGTACACTTACTCTTTTTGGATATAGAGATGCCTGGGGTAAACGGCTTGGAGTTTGCCAAAACCTTACCTGAACATACTTTGGTTATCTTTACTACCGCCTACAGCCAATATGCCTTAGACAGCTATGAAGTAGATGCCCTCGACTATTTAGTGAAACCTATTACCCCCGAACGCTTTAAAAAAGCCGTTGCCAAAGCCGAAAGTTACCACCAATTGCTCACTCAGCAGAAAACCAACTTTGAAGCTACCGATACGCAATACATCAGTATCCGCGCCAACAGACGCAATTACCGCATTCCTCATAACGATATCCTATATATAGAAGCATTGAAAGATTATGTGATTATCCACACCTTCACCGACCGCTACATCACGTGGATTAATCTCAAAAACATACATAACCAGCTCCCTGATTCGGTATTTGTACGCGTTAATAAAAGTTATGTAGTGAATATACAACACGTTACCTCCTACACCCAGCAATTTGTGTATATAGGGGATACCGAAATTCCTATAGGCAGAGCGTATGAAGTAATTAACAAATTTGCTAATTAGCAAATTATTCACTACTTTTGCACTCATCATTCGTCATTCGTCATTCGTCATTCATCATTCGTCATTCGTCATTAAAATTATGCCTCATACCTCTTCATTACTTTGCAAAGCAATTATAATAGAGACTATAATTGTTGTTATTTCAGTATATATATTAGGAATAATCTATGGAGGAACAGATGCCGCCGATTCAATTATAGGGATTATCTTTATCCCCTTACTTGCAGGAGTAATTCCCTCTTTCTTAATAGCTAAAATCATAGAAAAGTACATAAAACTCACTTCTAAAAACGCAATAATAGGTGTTCTTCTATTTTTTGTACTCACCTTTATTTCTGTAAATATAGGCGCCATAGTTTTCAGTTTTTTAGAAGATGGTAAATGGATTGATAGACATCATTTATATGAAATACGAGAAGCATTCTTATATTCCTGTGGTATACAAACCTTAGGAGTAGCCATTTGGTTAGGGATAAAACTCGATAAAATCAAGCAATCCTCTAAAAATTGACCTGTAAAAACTCTGCTATATTTTCCTTTACCTGAACAAATGAATACTATGGAACCCTATATCACCCCAATTATCAATCATTTTGAGAAGATTATTCTGCTTAACGCCAAAGAGAAAGCCTATGTAACTGAGGCTTTTCAGCCACGTTTGTACCGCAAGAAGCAATACATACTGCAGGAAGGCGATGTGTGCCACGTGCTCAATTTTGTAGTGAGCGGCTGCCTGCGGATGTACACCATCAACGAGAAAGGCACCCAGCATATTGTACATTTCGCTCCTGAAAATGAGTGGATATCCAACCTAATGAGCCTCTATAAAGAAACACCTTCAGAGTTCAGTATTGATGCCCTCGAAAATACTACTGTACTACAGATAAAACGAGAGGATTTATTTCAACTCTACGGCTATTCGCCTAAGTTTAACCGCATCTTCCGCGTGTTGATAGAAGAAGCCTATGCCCAACTTCAACAACGCTTCCTATTGAGTATCAGTGCTTCGGCACAAGAAAAATATCGTTACTTCACCCAAGCCTATCCTCACCTACTACAACGACTACCACAGACACAAATTGCTGCTTTTCTAGGAATCACTCCCGTATCGCTTAGCAATGTAAAAGCCGAATTGTTAAGATTAAAATAATTTAAGGGTATTTCTTAAAATACTTTATTGCTTTCGCCTGCCGTATCGCCGTACCTTTGCACCAGAATTTTAAACGTATTATTAAAATGAAAACAGAACAAAAAATTGCCGTTATAGGCTTAGGAAACATTGGTAAGGCAGTAGCCAAAAACCTTAACAAATCAGGTCGCAAATTTATAGTAGCAGGTAGAGATACTGCCAAAGTAAAAGAAGTAGCTAAAGCTTGGCAAAACGCACAAGTAGCCGACATCGCTACTGCGGTAAAAGAAGCCGACATCGTAATCCCCGCTATTTATTTTCCTCTTGTTGCTGACTTCTTGAAAGAACACGCTGAGGCACTCAAAGGAAAAGTAATTGTAGATGTATCTAACCCTATTGCTCCCGATGAAAACGGAGGCTTTAAGAAAGTAATTGCTGCTGAAGCCTCAGCAGGTGAAATCAATGCTTCACACTTGCCACAAGGAGCACACTTGGTAAAAGCCTTAGGTACCCTATTGGCAGGATCGCTCAGTGCTGAAGCCTTTACCACTCCACGCAAGGTGCTCTTCTATGCTACCGATGAGGTAAGTATCAACCCAGTGGTAGAGCAACTTATCAAAGACACAGGTTTTGAACCCGTACGTGTAGGCGGTCTCAATCAGTCTATTCGTATAGAAGTATTCGGTGACCTACACGAAGCTGGTGCTGTAGGCAAAACCGTTACTTTAGAAGAAGCAAGGCAATTGGTTAAATAGTCGTTTTGTTAATTAGTAAAGAAAACAGAATCTTTTTCAACCATTTAATTAGCCAATGTGTCGATAACACATTGGCTAATTGGCTAATTATTTTTATCTTTGCACTATTATCACATTGGCAAATTAACACATCAACACATTGGTAAATTTTATCACTCTTCTTCGTGAGGAAGCGCCGTTCTTCCTGCACCTGACTGCTGAGCATTTACTTATCTCGCTCTTGGCAATTGTTATCGCAACGTTTATAGGGGTGCTATTGGGGATTTTTATCAGCGAGTACCGCAAGTATGCCGTTTGGCTCTTGGGGGCTGTGAATGTGCTCTATACTATCCCCTCTATCGCTTTATTGGGTTTCTTTATCACTATTACGGGGGTAGGGAACCTCACGGCTCTTATTGCTCTAATACTCTATGCTTTACTGCCTATTATCCGCAGTACTTATACGGGTATTACCCAAATCAATCCGCTGATTGTAGAGGCTGCAGAGGCAATGGGTAGCACCCGCAGGCAACTGCTTTGGAAAATCAAACTTCCTTTAGCCCTCCCTGTACTGATGTCGGGCATTCGCAATATGGTAACGATGACCATTGCACTGGCAGGGATTGCCTCGTTTGTAGGTGCCGGGGGCTTGGGTGTGGCTATCTACAGAGGTATCACTACCAATAACAGTGCGATGACCCTCATAGGCAGTGTGCTGATTGCGCTCTTGGCTTTAGGTTTTGATTTTCTTTTGGCAAAAGTAGAGCAACGATTGATGCACCGTGAAGTTGCCTATAAACGCAATCCGCTAAAGCTGGTAGGAATAGGAATTTTGGCACTGCTCATCACCTTGTTCTTTGTGCTTTCGCCAAAAAAGACGAAAAATATTCATATCGCTACCAAGCCGATGACCGAAAGCTACATATTAGGGCAAATGCTCACCTTGCTTATTGAGCAAGACACGGGGCTTTCGGTACGACTGACCAATGGTGTAGGAGGTGGCACCTCCAACATTCACCCAGCAATGTTGCGCGGAGACTTTGATATGTACCCCGAGTATACCGGAACCGCGTGGGAAGCAGTACTCAAACGCAAAGACCCTTACAACGAGAACAAGTTTGCCGACTTAGAAACTGCCTATAAAAAGCAATACGGATTGGAATGGGCTAACCTATATGGTTTCAACAATACTTACGGTTTGGCAGTGAGCAAGGAAATGGCTCAAAAATACCAGCTCAAAACCTTTACTGATTTGGCTAAGGTGAGCGAGCGACTTATCTTTGGGGCTGAATACGACTTCTTTGAGCGAGAAGACGGTTACAAAGCACTACAAGAGGTATATGGAATGCACTTTAGAAAGGTACTCGATATGGACATCGGACTGAAATACCAAGCGATGCGCGATAAGAAGATTGACGTTATGGTGGTTTTCACTACCGACGGACAACTATCGGTAAGTGAGGTGGTGGTACTGCAAGACGACCGTAATATGTACCCTTCCTACAAGGCAGGCACAGTGGTACGCACCGAGCTACTGACCACCTACCCCACCCTGCGCACTACTTTGGCAAAGCTGAACCAGCTAATAGACAATACTACGATGGCACACCTCAACTTCTTAGTAGAAACTGAAAGAAAACGACCTGAAGAAGTTGCTAAGAACTTTCTGCTACAAAAAGGACTTTTAGACCCACAACGATGATTACTTTTTCTCATATACACAAAAATTATAATGGTAAGGAAATTATTGCTGACTTCAATCTCACCATTGAAAGCGGCACTTTCCTCACTATCATAGGCACTTCAGGCTCTGGCAAAACCACCGTACTAAAAATGATTAACGGATTGGTATTGCCCGACAAGGGCGAAATATACATTGACGACAAGAATATTTTGGAGGAAGACCTCATTGCCTTACGCCGCAACATAGGTTATGTAATTCAAGGGAATATCCTCTTTCCGCACCTCACTGTTGCTGAGAATATTGCTTATGTACTCCGTCTGAAAAACTACTCTAAAACCGACATCACACACATTGTAACCGAAAAACTACAACAGGTAAACCTCGACCCTGAACTCGCCAACCGATTCCCACATCAGCTTTCGGGCGGACAGCAGCAGCGGGTAGGTATTGCAAGAGCCTTAGCGGCAAGCCCTTCAATCATCTTAATGGACGAGCCTTTTGGGGAGTTAGACATCATTACCCGTCAGCAGCTACAGCGAGAGCTCAAAGTGCTGCATCAGCTCTCAGGGGCTACTATAGTATTCGTTACTCACGACATAGCCGAAGCCTTAACACTGGGTACCAAAGTATTGGTGTTGGA
This sequence comes from Capnocytophaga sp. oral taxon 324 str. F0483, assembly GCF_000318315.2. NCBI lineage: Bacteria > Pseudomonadati > Bacteroidota > Flavobacteriia > Flavobacteriales > Flavobacteriaceae > Capnocytophaga > Capnocytophaga sp. oral taxon 324. Next base: position 21,274 of record NZ_KB291482.1, read on the forward strand.
CAAGGGTGTTATTCAGCAATACGACACCCCCGAAATGATTAAACAACACCCTGCTAATGAATTTGTAAGACAATTAGTTAATTAACGTCAGTTCGATATAACAGAATATTGATTTACAGCTTTATATCATAATATATTCACAAAATAATTCACCGTCAGGTGAAAATTCGTGAGATAATAAAAAATAAAGACTTTTATACACTCCCAAATTCGTGAAAATTCGTGAAATTCGTGGGAGATTAAAAATATTTTACTGATTGTTAAGTAATTACTTACGTCGAACTCACGTTAATTAATAATCTATAAAAATGAAAGCTATCGTTATTTACAAAGCAGGCGATGCCCAACAATTACAGTTAGAAGAACGTCCTATCCCAGCACTCAAAGAGGGGTGGACGTTAGTAAAAGTAAAAGGCTTCGGCATCAACCGTTCGGAGATATTCACGCGGCAAGGACACTCACCTTCGGTTATTTTTCCGCGTATTTTAGGTATTGAGTGTGTAGGGGTAGTGGAAGCTACTACCAGTCCTACTTTGCAAAAAGGGCAGACTGTTGTTTCGCTAATGGGTGAAATGGGTAGGGCTTTTGACGGTAGTTATGCCGAGTATACCCTCTTGCCCAATACACAGGTATATCCTATAAACACCTCACTAAGTTGGGACGACCTTGCGGCAGTACCCGAAACCTATTACACTGCTTTTGGCTCTATGCAGAATCTACAAATCAAACCCACCGACACCGTACTGGTGCGTGCTGCTGCCAGTGGGGTAGGCATTGCTTTTTTACGATTGGTAAAAGCTCAATACCCTACGCTGAGGGTAGTAGGTTCTATCAGAGGTAATAATACTGAGAAAGCAGCTGTACTCTTGGGGTTGGGTTACGATGCTATTATCGCCGATAATGATAACGTTTTGGCTACCGATGAGTGTTTTGATAAAATATTAGAGTTGGTGGGACCTGCGAGTATTAAGGATTCATTTGCCCATATAAAAGAATATGGCATCATCTGTGCTACAGGACTTTTAGGCGGTAAGTGGTATTTAGAGGACTTTGACCCTACTCGCGACCTCCTGCACAATGCCTATCTTACCACCTTCTATTCAGGCAGTGTAAATGCCGAAAAGATTACCCAATTATTTGCTTATATTGACGAACACGATGTACCTGTTGCTCCCGAGAAAGTATTTGCCTTAGAAGAAATAGTTGCTGCTCATCAATATGTTGAAAGCAGTGCAGGTTATGGCAAAGTAGTAGTGCGCATTAACTAATTTGCTAATTATTTTTGTATCTTTGCCCCTAAATCATCAAATACAAATCCAATGAAAAAGATTTTTTTATTCTGTTTAGCCCTTGTGGGCTTTGTAGCTACAGCACAAACCTACGAATTTAAAGTAGTAACCGCTGTAGAATCGGTTATACCTTCTGGAATGGGGCGTTCGCGCTTGATTTCGACTAACGATGAGCGCAATTACAAAGATTTTACCACCACCCGCTCCGAAGACGGTGATGAACGCAACAAAAGTGACCGTGATGAGATTCGTGTCAAAGGTTTTGACGAAACCAAATTGCTGAACTTCTTTAACATCGGGGGGATTCGCTTTCAGAATATCGCTGCCAACGATGCCCTTATCACTTCCAAACTCAATGCAATGAGTGAAGAAGGATGGGAGCTCGCCTTTGTTACCAGTGGTGTAGAAAGTAATTCAGGTAAAGACGATTCTACAGGGCTTTTTATCACCCGCTTTGTTTTCAAACGATTGAAAAAGTAGTCTTCAAAATTAGTAAACGTAAAATTGTCAATTTCGTGAAATTTTATCTTCCACATTACCCAGCAGCGCCAACTCGCTGGTTTTGTGGAAGATTAAAATACTTTGCTGTTTTTTAAATAATTACTTACGTTGAACTCTCATTATTTATCACAGAGTCATTTCAAATGGATAACTATATAGTCCCCGTAAAATAATAAACACTAAATATCAGATAAGATGAAAAAAGTATTGACTTTATTGTTTTTAACGACGTTTTTTTGGGCTAATGCCAAAACTGAACCTATAGAAACACAAGGTGCGGTAGGCAAACTCCGAGGGGTGCTTACTACTCCCGACAATTTTAACCAAAAGAAAATCCCCGTGGTGATTATGTTTCACGGTTTTACTGGAAATATCAACGAGAAAATAAACATCACTATAGCCGAAACCCTTGCCAAAGAAGGCATTGCTTCTGTGCGCTTCGACTTCAACGGACACGGGAAAAGCGATGGCGACTTCGAGAAAATGAGCCTCGATAACGAATTAGAAGATGCGCGCCGTATTGTTCAGTATGTTGAACAACTACCTTTTGTGAGTAAAATAGGCATCTATGGTCATTCACAAGGAGGGCTGATCTCAATATTGCTCAGTTCAGAACTCGGCAAGAGTAAAATCAAGGCAGTGGCAATGCTAGCTCCAGCAGTTATCATTCACGATAATATGTTACAAGGGTCTTTTTTTGGCACTACCTTCGACCCCCTAAATGTCCCCGATAAGGTGAGCCTCTTCTCAGGCAAAATTACCGTAGGCAAGGACTATATTCTTTCAGGGCAACGCATAAAGCCTTTTGAAGCCGCTAAACGTTACAAAGGAAAGGTAAAAATCATTCACGGAACAGGTGATAGAGCCGTACCTTACTCGTATAGTGAATATCTTTTGTATTTCTACAAAAACGCCGAATTAACAATCACTCCAAAAGCCGACCACGTTTTCTCTAACCAAGAAGATATCCCCGCCACCGAGGTAAGTCAATGGATGAAAAAACAACTTAAATAACGTGAGTTCGATATAACACTGACTTTACTTGTTACCTGAATAAAATGAACACTTTCGCAGCCTTAGACTTTGAAACCGCCAACCAATACCGCAGTAGCGTATGCAGTATCGGACTTGTTTTTGTAGAAAATAACGAGATTGTCGATACTTATTACCAACTGATTAAACCTGCACCAAACTTTTATAGTTATTTCAATACCCAAATACACGGTCTTTCGCAGCACGACACCGAAAAAGCACCGCTCTTCCCCGAAGTATGGGCAGAAATATTGCCAAAAATAAAAAAATTACCCCTTGTAGCTCATAATAGTGTGTTTGATGAAGGTTGTTTGCGGGCTGTATTAGCTTATTACGAGCTCCCACAACACACTAATCCTTTCTTTTGTACTTATCAAAAAGCGCGTAAACTCCTCCCTCAGCTTGTAAATCACAAGTTAGACACTGTATCCGCTTATTTTGGGTTTGATTTAAAGCAACATCACCACGCCTTAGCCGATGCCGAGGCTTGTGCGCATATCGCTTTAGAACTTTTCAAGTGAGATCGCAACCTTTATTTAGCAAATCTGACAAATTGGCTAATTATTTCTATCTTTGCACTTAATCAATAGCAAACAACGTGTTATCACTTCGTCCCTATTATCACCCTATGCAATCGGTTATTCCTGCGGAAGAAAAAGAGGTTACCTATACCGAGTTTCTTCCGTGTGAGGCTTTGCGCTCATTTATCTATTGCTATTGGGAACTGAAATCTCCTCCGCGTAGCACACCTTTTTGCTACCGAGTAGTTGCCGATGGTTGTATAGACTTATTTTTTGACTGCAACGCCCCGCAGATGAGTTCCGTTATGGGCTATTGCAATACGTATATTGAGTTTCCCATAATGGGTGCTTTTCACTATGTAGGGGTGCGCTTTCTGCCCAGTGCCTTTCCGCTACTTTTTGGTCAGGATGCTTTTGAAATCAGCGCACAAGAAATTCCCTTGTGCGAGGTAGTTCCTGCTTTGGCTACTTTTATCACTCAGCAGTTGGAGGCTCCCCTTTCGTTAGCTACCATAGCACAACGTTTGGACAACTATTTTCTCCGTCACCTATCACAACGCCCTTTGCAGATGGACAAGCGCTTTTTCTCAGCACTTTTGCAGATATTACAAAGCAAAGGCAGCATACACATCAGTGAGTTGGATACCGGCATCAGCACCCGACAGTTGCGCCGCCTTTTCGACTACTACATAGGCGATAGTCCTAAGACTTTTAGCAATATTGTGCGCTTTCAGCATATACTAAGTACAAAAGCCTACCACAACCATTCTTTTTTAGACACTTATTACGACCAAGCCCACTTTATCAAATCGTTTAAAACATTCTATGGCGATACCCCAAGTAAGGTGTTTATAGAGTAATTTGTTAAAAAGATTTGAAGTAAATAAATTTTAATTAATTTTGCATATTCTTAATGGAAGTGAAAATGATTACAAAAATCACAAAAATAAATAACTTAGCAGTTTTTAAAAACTTTGAATGGGATAAAGTTATTCGAGATAAAGGAAATAATATTTCTAAATTTACTAAAGTAAATATTATTTATGGGAGGAACTATTCTGGAAAAACAACTCTTTCAAGAATTGTTCGCTCTTTAGAAACTAAGAAACTATCAGAAAAATATGAAAGTCCTGACTTTGAAGTTGAGTTTGATTCTAACTATAAAATAACTCTAAAGAATATAGAAGAACAAAAACAAATTATTCGTGTCTTCAACGAAGATTTTGTAAAGGAAAATTTGAGATTTATCTATAATCCCGAAGAGAACATAACTCCTTTTGCCATATTAGGAGAAAATAATAGTATCGAAGAAGAGATAGAAAAATTAAAAGAAAAGTTAGGTAGAAATGAAGAAGGAAATAAAAGCGGGCTCTATTTAGAACTCGAAAAAAAAGAACATAATAGAGAATTAGCTAAAAAAAGATATGATAGTAGGAATACAAGTCTGGAAGATAAAATACAAGATAAAGCAATAAATAAGGAAATAGGTATTAAATATCACTCAGATATATTTGGAGATCAAAATTATAATTCTACAAAATTAAAAAATGAAATAGAAACTGTCTTAAAAAAAGAAGTTATCTTAACACAAGAAGAAGAGGCTAATAAGTTAGCTCTTCTTAAAGAAATAATTAAAATAGATACCTCTCCTATTATTGTCCCTGAAATTGATTTACAAACTTTAAATAATAAAGTAAAGGAGGCAGTTACTAGGCCTATTACACCTTCTAATAAGATAGAAGAGCTAGTTAAAATAGCTGTTTTAAATCGCTGGGTAAAAGAAGGCCGGAAAATTCATAAAGAAAATGGTTTAAAAGAATGTTCTTTTTGCGGTAATAAAATATCAGAAGAACGTTGGAAAGAATTAGATAAACATTTTGATGAAGAGTCTGAAAAATTAGAAAAAGAAATTGATTCAATGTTGCAAGAAGTAGACTCATATGTGACTAAAATTTCAGATGTACTACCAATAGATAAAAATAAAAATCTTTTCTATACCAATTTTCAAAATGAATTAGAACGACTAATTGAGGAGAAAGACAATTGCATTAAAAAGATAGTTAAAGAGCTTAATAGTCTAAAAGAAGTATTAGAGTCAAGAAAACAAGATTTATTAAATACTCAGTCTTTTCCCGATATACAAGATTTTTCAAAAGAATTAAAAGAATGTATCTCGAAGTATAATCTTCTTGCTGAAGAATCAAATCGTTATTCCGAAAAATTATTGCAAGATCAAGAAAATGCAAAAAAGGTATTAAGATTAAAAGAAGTAACAAATTTTGTAAGAAATATTGAATATTCAAAAGAAAAAGCAGAAATAGATGATCTGAAAATTAAGTGGGAAATTTCTTTAGATGAAGAAAAAAAAGTTAATGATAAAATCACAGAAGTATTAAATCTTATTTCCAATAAAGAAAGAGAAAGAAAAGATGAAGAAGCTGGAGCCAAAAAAGTAAATGAATATCTTAATAACTTTTTTGGTCATAGTTTTTTAACCTTACAAGCTTTAAAAGATAAGGATGGAGAAAAAAGTATTTATTTTGAAGTTGTTAGAAATGGGAAAAAAGCATATCATTTAAGTGAAGGAGAATGTAGTTTAATATCTTTTTGCTATTTTATGGCTAAACTTGAGGATATTGATACTAAAGATATGAATCCTATTATTTGGATAGATGATCCTATTTCAAGTTTAGATGGGAATCACATATTTTTTGTTTATAGTTTGATAAGTTCAGAAATTATTCAAACAAAAAAATTTGAACAATTATTCATATCAACACATAATTTAGATTTTCTCAAATATCTGAAAAAATTCTCAAATCATTTTACTAAAAGAGAAAATCAGGAAAATATTATTTCTTATTTTTTACTTACTAGAGAAAGAGATGAAAGTAATTTAATCATAATGCCAAACTATTTAAAAAACTATGTAACAGAATTTAATTACCTATTTCATCAAATATATAAATGTTCTATTGCAGAAGAAAATGACATTGATGAATATAACTTATTCTATAATTTTTCTAATAATACACGAAAATTTTTAGAAGCTTTCTTATTCTATAAATATCCTAATGCAGACATAAATGATAAAGCTAAACTATTAAATTTTTTTGGAGGAGACAAGCAGGCTACAATATTAGCAGATAGAATTGATAATGAATATTCTCATTTAGAGGGATTATTTGAAAGAAGCATGAGACCTGTTGATGTTCCAGAAATGAGAACAATGGCTCAATATATTTTAAGAAAAATTGAAGAAAAGGATAAGGAACAATATGATGCTTTATTAAAAAGTATAGGAGAATGTAAGAAATAAAACTTTGTCCGTTTTTTACAATCGTATTCCCTGCGCTTGCGGTACTTTTGCCCCCGAATAACAAATACATTATCAGAATGAAATTAAACGCAGGTATTATCACCGAGAAATTAGCCGAGAGCAAGGCTTTCTACACCCAAGTATTGCAATTTGGCGTTACTTTTGAAAACGACTTTTATTTGCTGTTGCACACCCCCAATCACGAGGCAGAAATCAGTTTTTTGTTGCCTAACCACCCTTCGCAACAGCCTCTCTTCCAAAAACCTTTTACCCAACAGGGCGTATACCTCACCATTGAAGTAGAGAATGTAGATGAGTATTACCACAAACTAAAAGAGCAAGGAGTACCTATTGCTATAGACTTACGCGAAGAGCCTTGGGGCGAACGCCATTTTGCCATTATAGACCCCAACGGCATCGGTATAGATATCGTAACCTATTCTGCACCTGAGTAAAAATAAAAAATCCCCGCTTGTAGAGAAATCTACCGGCGGGGATTTTTTAATTAGCTAATTATTCACTACTTTTGCACTCATCATCCGTAATTCGTAATTCGCCATTTGGTTAGGAATAAAACTCGATAAAATCGAACAATCCTCTAAAAATTAGCCTATGAGAACATTCCTATTCTTAATCTTTATACTTAACTATTCTCAAAATATGTTTAGTCAAACCAAAACAAGTATAGACACCATATACAAACAAGATTTCGAGGACTTTTCTCTACAATTAGTCAGAGATGATAGTGGAGAGAAGCAAGCCGAGTTCCGTACACTTTATATAGACAAAAAATCAGGAGAAGCAACTAAAATATTTGTCTCTACTTATAAAAAGGACTCTAATTGGGCAACAAGTAAATATTTAGGAGAAGGTGCATATCATACTTACAATATCATCAAAGAATTTCATTTAGAAAATAAGCTACTTGTTTTCTATTCTTGTTGGGGAGTAGTAACCGCCGTAAGTTTTGATTTAACTACAATGACACATAAAACCTATTATATAGGATTATACCCTCATACGGGAGCTTTTGCAAATCTCGCACATAGTATGGAAACCAAAGAATATAAAGGTATATTCTATTTTCATATTGAAGCAGGACAACAATACGGTGGGAGAGCTAATATATTAGGCTACTTTAACCCTAAAACCAATGAAATGTACGACTATATTCCTGATAATACGCTTGGAAAACGCATTTCAGATATAAACAAAGACTTTGAAACCCTAAAAGAAGACAAAGAAACTTCTCTTTTTATAAAAAAGCTACTCATAAGGCTCAAATTAGCCCCTGATAATGTAGTAATTTCTTATTTGTTTAGATCTGAATATCAAAATTTCACTTATTTTTTCTATGTCAAGGACAATTCATCTGTAGAGATTCTAAGATATGATAGCGAAAAAAAGGAATGGTTTGTTGGTGGCTATAATGCCTCTCCTTCACCAACCTATGAAAAGCCATAAAACCTTTAGAAAACATACCCCCCCTCCCCACTTGTAGAGAAATATACCTTTGGGGATTTTTTATATCCACAAATCATAGTATACCTACACCTTAAAAAAATATTTATAAAATAATATATAGTAAGTTTGCTTATTATATAAAAACATATTACCTTTGCGCCCGAATAAAGAAGTAAATTTAAATTATATATGAAAGTTTTAATTATCAACGGGCATCCTACAATGGAGACGTCTAACGCCAATAAGGCTATTTTAGAAGAAGTAAAACGCTTGCTCCCTGAGGCTGAAGTAAGTAACTTACAAGCTCTTTATCCTAACTATCAAATTGATGTAACTGCCGAACAAGCTAAACTTGTAAAAGCAGATGTAATTGTATGGCAATTCCCCGTGAATTGGTATTCGCTTCCTGCCTTGTTGAAAAAATGGTTAGACAACGTGTTTTCACACGGCTTTGCTTATAGCGACAACAAGCTGATGGGCAAGAAACTCATCCTTTCTTTCACCACCGGAGCACCTGAAGAGGCTTACCAACACGGTGGCGCACAGAACTATCCGTTTACCGATTTTCTCAATATTCACCGCCAAACTGCCAATCACTGCAAACTGCTATTCCAAGAGCCTGTAATCTCTTACGGAATGAAGTACATTCCAGAGGTAATGCCCGAAGAAGCACTTACAACCCTACAACAAAGAGCCAAAGATCACGCCGCTCGATTGGTTGCGCAAATCAAAGAATTAAGCTAATTTTGCAATTGATAAAAATCACCGTGTGGCAGTGTGTCACACGGTTTTTATTCCATTTATAAATGAAAAAGAGACCTATCAAATATTGGATTATCGTGGCGAGCAAAGACCACGTACAAATGGGTGTTGCGGGAGGCTTTGCCCAAGCCTGCCACGGCAAGGCACAGCCTTTGAAGCGTATGCAGGAGGGTGACGGTATTCTCTATTACTCTTCCAAACGCTATTTTGGAAAAGAAGACAAATGCCAAGCCTTCACGGCTATTGGCAGAGTGAAAGACGAGGAAATCTATGCCTTTCAGATGAGTGAAAATTTCTGTCCGTTTAGGAGAAATATTACTTTTGTAGACTGCGAAGAAACGCCCATAGCCGACCTTATTGAGCTATTGGAGTTTATCCCCAACAAAAAAGCGTGGGGATATCCTTTTCGCTTTGGTATTTTGGAAATATCCGAGAACGATTTTAAACTTATAGCCTCTAAAATGTTACACAATGACCTCTCAGCCCTCAATTTTTAATTTGAAAGCCGAAGAAAGCTCAGGGCTTTTACTTTGGCAGGTAAGTATGTTATGGCAACGCGGAATCAAAAAAGTGTTGCAACCTTTCGACCTCACACACCCCCAGTTTGTACTCTTGGCGAGTGCCCAGTGGTTCGCCCAACAAGGAAAGGAAATCACGCAGGTATCTTTGGCAAATTTCACCAAGATAGACCCAATGACTACCTCGCAAGTGGTGCGCACTTTGCAGAGCAAAGACCTCATCACAAGGGAAGAACACAAGACCGACACCCGCGCCAAAGTAGTTGCTATCACCGCTCAAGGTGCCGAACTCATCGCGCAAGCTGTCGCTAAAGTCGAGGCTTTCGACGATGAATTTTTCAGTACTTTGGCAACTGAACAGCCCTCGTTCAACGCTCAACTGCACAAACTTTTAACGAATTAGCAGAATCGTTTTGCTACTTGCTATCCTTAATATAGATTTTTGTTTGGGTATTAATAGAGTGAATGCTTTGAAGAAGGAAGCGGAGAATAATTGAGCAATTAGCAAATTAGAAAATTTGGAAATTAATAATTGTGTTTTATTCCGTTAGGAAAGTTCCTTTTTCAAGCACAATTTTATTTCCCCATTGGGTAAGGGCATCGAGTATGGGCAAAAAAGATTTCCCTAAGTCGGTGAGTGAATAGATAGCCACCAAAGGAGGTTTTTCGCCATAGACAACTTTAGAAATAAGCCCGTCGTTTTCCAATTGTTTTAGCTGGATACTCAGCGTAGTTTCGGTTACCGAATAGAGGTCTTTTCTCAGTTCGCTAAATCGCTTTTCACCTTCTTTAAGATGATACAAAATCACGGCTTTCCATTTTCCTCCTATCAAATCCATCGCTACGGCAATGGTACAAGGATAGGTTTTTTCTCCTAAGCGAACGCTGGGGGCAGTACACTCTATTTTTGTTTCCATAGTAGTTGAAATTATAAAGTATCTATTTAGATAGTTATTGCCAGATTGAAAGTTGTACTATAATTTTGCGCCAAAATTAAAAAATAATTTCAATATGGCATTAGTAATTTTAGCACACCCCCATTTTGACCAATCAATAGCCAATAAGGCTATCATAGAGGAACTTTCTCGTAGCGATATAGATTTTGAAATCAGAAATTTATCAGTGCTATACCCTACCTTTCAAATAGATGTAAAAGCAGAGCAAGAAGCCTTACTCAAGCATCAAGAGGTTATCTTTCAATATCCTTTTTATTGGTATAATATGCCAGCGATACTCAAGCATTGGTTTGATGAGGTTTTCACGTATCAGTTTGCTTATGGTTCACAAGGAGATAAGCTCAAAGGGAAATATTTTATCCCAAGTTTTACCGTTGGGGCACCCGAAAGTGAATATCACACTTTGGGAGAACACCATTTCAAAGTATACGAGTTTTGTAAGAACTTAGCGCAAACGGCTTATTATGCACAGATGAAGTATGTAGAGCCTCTATATTTTCACGGGACATCAGTAAATGCAGGTTATACCAAAGAGGATATAGAAGCAAAAGCCAAAGCGCAAGCCCAGCGATTGTTAGCATTTCTTTCTTTGCTGAAATAACACACAAATTAGGATTAAAAAGCACCCTCCCCACTGATAGGAAATACTACGAGCGGGGAGGGTTTTTATTAGTTACTCTTCAAGTGGTCATTTCCAAAACGAATAATCGCTTCTATGATAGGCAAGGCTTCTTTACCTAAATCGGTAAGGGAATACTCCACTCGCGGGGGTACTTCTGGATAACTTACTTTTGCTACTAATTGATGTGAGCAGAGTGTTTTTAGTTCTTCATTAAGTACTTTTTCACTCACTTGTGGAATGGCACGCTTTAGTTCTCCATAACGATGTGTGCGCTGACTGAGATGAAACAGTATAAGCATTGCCCATTTGCTTCCCATTATTTGCATTGTTCGCCATACAGGACAGTCTTTGTTAATATTTTTTTCGTTCATCGCAATATTTTTTCTATTTGATACTGAGTAATTCTAACTTTTTTGTAAGGTGCTTACTTTCTCGTAAGTACTTGTGTGCTTGGATACAAAGGTATAATTTTGCGGTGAAATAACAAAGAAAAATTCATATAAAAATAACAAAAACAGAAATTGTACATCAGTTTTATGTCTCCTTAGCTAAAGGAGATTTTGAGAAAGTAGGCAGTTTATTAGCCGATGATTTAGTATGGCATCAACCAGGGAAAGGAGCTCTTTCAGGTAGCTACAAAGGTAAAGAGGCTGTATTCTCTCATTTGGGAAGAATGTCGCAACTCAGTGGAGGCACTTTTGCTATTGACCAAATTGATTATATCACCGAAAACGACCCTTTGGTAGCTGCTGCCGTCGCTTTTGAGGTCTTTGCTTTTGACAAAAGTATGCGAATGAGAGGTATTGATCTCTATCGGGTAGAGAACGACAAAATACAAGAGGTTTGGTTATTCTCTGAACACATAGACGAAGAGGACGCCTTCTGGACAGAAGCCCTCAGGTTATCTAACCAACAGAAATAATATTTCCCCGCTTGTAGAGCATACTATAAGCGGGGATTTTTTTATGTTATACTAGATTTTAGGTATTTCCATTACATTGGTAACTTACTGCAATTTTTATAGAACAAAGGTGCTTCTATACCTTTTTTCTTACCTTCTTCATACACGCACTTGCATACATATAATAAGTCGGGTAGGTTGTTGTGGAGAGTCATTATTTTTTGGGTAAGGATATTGTTGGCAAACATTCTTTTCATCAAAGGTGCTGAAAGGAAAGTAGGCAATTTGTAAGGTAGTAACTCGTTGTTGTAGTGTTTTAGTACCACCCCTCGTGAGGCTACTATCTTCACCGTTTCACTTACCGATTTTACGGCTTGCTTCAGTAGTTTGGCAGACTGCATTAGCTTCTCGGCTGCCTCAGTAGTTTGTGCATTATTGCTATAATTTTCCATTGTAGTACTTGCTACCGAAATAACTCCCGCATTAATAGCCAGATGTAACCATATCCATTCGAGCATATCGTAAGGGTGTTCTAAGGCTATGTGGCAATCACTAAATAGCTTTACTAAATCGTCATAATTATCGATAGTAGTTTTTGCTTTGCTCTCCAGCATAAAATGGTCAAACAAACAAGCATTAAGGGTCTCACCTTCTAAGTTGCCTCCTGCTACGGGATAACCCAATACATAAGGACGATTGCCTAAGAGTTTTTCCAGATAATTCTTATCTTCCCAAATACCACAAGCAATAAGCAGTGTTCCTGTAATATGCTCTCTATTGAGTTCTTCTATCACACTTGCTAATTTTCCAGAAGGTACCGCAATGAAGATAAAATCATACTCCTTTTCTGTGGCGTGCTCAATAGAATAGCTATCGGTATACGAAAGTCCTTTCTTGTGTCCACGTCCGTCCAAGATATGAACGTTTAAAGTGTGTATGTTATTCTTTTTACTGTCTTTTCTAAGATAATGTGCTACCGTGTGTCCTGCTTTAGAAAATACATAGCCGTAAATAGAAGCTATAACGCCTATGCCTATTACTAAGATTTTCATAGTGTCTTTTTTATCTAAGGACAAAGGTATGAAATTATTATCATCCCCTTCAATTTTCTCAAAATACCTATCCAAATGGCAGTATATTCCCATATCTTCATCGGAAGCATCACGTAATACTATAAATCGACTATTTTTCTCGGCATTGACAAATACAAAATTGTGTTCACCATAGTAAGTTTGGTATCCTTCTTTTACTAACGACCAAACTTCACCCGCTTTAAAGTTGAAAATATCATTTTTTACTCGATAGCTCTTTCCTACTTGCAATTCCATAATAATATGTTTTTTTAAGGCACAAAGATAATAATAATTAGTCAATTTGCTAATTAGCTAATTAACAAATTATTTACTACCTTTGCCGAGTAAACAGTCTGCAAAAAGAAAAGGATATGAGCGATTTTAAACTAACACTTTTGAGAAAATGGGAATTTGACAATGAATTCTCATTTGTCTATGCTTCAACTTTACTACCCAATGGCACTGCCGTAATCCTAACTTCCGATCATACCGATTGGCATAAATATTACGCCCTTGTCCTTTCAACCGAAGGCGTCAAAAAGATTTCCATTGAATACAACCCAATGTCAAACAGAGATTATCCTGTGCTTTTCAGATATAAAGAAGGGTTTGGTATCATCATCTCGGCAAAAGAAGTGCAATATTACTCAGATATGCATTCGTCGCCAGCACTCATTCCGATAAAAAATAAATCATTGCTCAGGTATAACATTGTACCAGAGAAGGCAGAACAGCGGTATTTTCAAAATATATCCGATAGCCAAATAATTCCCGTTTGCTTTGAAAATGAAGTTTATTATGGCAATGCAAGATGTTTTGCCCTTTTAGAATTTGATGATACAGCCAAAACTGCCAAATGGAAATCCTTTTCTTACATAGATAAAAAAGCATTTAAACATCGTGACAACAGAACCACCGACACCCCAAAAATAGACAGTCTTAAAATATCGGATAAAAAAATCTACGCCTTCATTCCGGGTGAAAGCGCTTCATCGGTTAATAAATGGGGAATGGATTATTATGCGCTCGCACAAATCTCTGCCGAAGGGAAGGTCATTGAGAAAATTATTGAATCGGACAATTTGCATACCGATCATAAAAAACGCGGTGTTAATGGCTGTTTCACAGAATCTGAATATGTGATACTAACACCTATTTTTAAAACCGATGAATGGAAGGGCAATCAAAAAGTCTTTTCGCTCACCACACGCGAATATGGCAATATTTTCTTACCTAAAGGAATGACAAAACACAAACTCCAAAATATCACAGGTAACCTTTGCTTGACCTCTCTTTTCGATAGAGGTTTAAAAGAAATATCTTTGTGTAATTACAATAACTTAACGTGAGTTCGACGTAAAAAAAAAATGTAGCTTACGCTACAGAAATCTTACAAATCTTAAAAAAATCAAACAAATAGGCAACAAGTTGCCTTTAGACACATACTCTGCTATGCCAGCTCGCAGACTACACACAGATTACACGAATTGCACGGATAGTCTTTCAATTGACAATTGATAATTGACAAATGTGATGGGCACGAATTGGCAACTGCGTTGCTGGATTTCACAGATTACAATATAAACACAGCTGTAAATCTGTATTATATATATCGAATTGACATTAACTTATAAAAACACCTTAGGCATTTTATGTCTCAAAAAATCAAAGTTTTCAATAAATTATTAGCCCATTACGGCAAGCAATATTGGTGGAATGATCCCAATCGCATTAGCGACTGGATTTCGATGATTCTCATTCAGCAAACGACCCAACAGAATACCGAAAAAGCGCTTGCTAACTTAGAGGGCAAGCTCTCGGTAGAGGCTTTGCACGCTATGGAACTGAACACTTTGCAGGAATATATACGTCCGGCAGGCTTCTACAAGCAAAAAAGCACTTACATCAAAGCACTGATGGAATGGTATGTATCGCACGGAGCTTCCTTACAAAAGTTTGAAGCTATCCCTACTGAGGAGCTTCGCAAGGAACTGCTCTCTATCAAAGGTGTAGGCGAAGAAACTGCCGATGCAATGTTGTTGTACATTTTTGAGCGAAAGGTGTTCATAGCCGACCAGTACGCTATACGACTTTTGAACCGACTGAACCTTTCTACTGCACAAACCTATAAAGCCCTACGCGAAGAGTGTATGCCCTTAGTTGCTGAAATTCCCTTAGAAACCTGCCAAGAATGGCACGCTGTGATTGATGTACACGGCAAGGCTTACCGCAAAGGTTTTACCGATGAACAGTGGTTATTAGAATAATAAATAAAAAAATTATGAGCAAAATATGGAAAAATATCATTGCCCAAACACAAAAAGAGGTAAAGGCAACTTTTCAAGAATTATACGCTTCTGTGGATTTCGGAGCTTATATAGCCCCGCAAGATTACTTTGTGTCTTACATCTTTAAAACAGAAGAGGAACTGAGCAAAGCAAAGGAAACAGGCTTACTGCAAAAGATAAACGACTATCACCAAAAACTATTGCGTGAGCAACAATATCCTGAGGAAGGTATAAAAGATTGTACTTTTGCCTCTCAGGAAGATTGCGACAAGGAATGGAACGGAAATTGGTATTATTATTACAAGTAAACAAACAACATCACAACAAACTATCAAAAGAAGATAAAAATAAAACAAGTGGAAAATATAAAGCTCTCCGAAGAGCTAGTGTACAGAGAAGATTTCTTCTTTGTAGGCTATTGCGAAGCCCTCGAAACTCATTTAATGACGGTTTTTGTGAATTGGGCAGACGATAAACAAATCTAACAGTATTACCAAATAATTGTAAGTATGATAAAATCAGTTTTAATAGTAGGGCTTGGGAGCTTTATGGGCGGAGTTTTTCGTTATGTGCTTTCAGTAGGATTGAGCAGATGGGGTAAAATATTGTCCTTCCCAATAAGTATTTTTATGGTAAATATATTGGGGTGTTTCTTGATAGGAATACTCTACGGTTATTTCAAGAATAAAGAAGTAGATAGCTATCTAATTTTATTACTAATGACAGGCGTTTTGGGAGGCTTCACCACGTTTTCTACTTTTTCATTGGAAGTACTGCAATTATTTCAGCAAAATGAACTACTAAAAGCTACTTTTTATGTAGTAGGAAGTGTAGGATTAGGAATTTTGGCGTGCTTTTTGGGATACATTATAGGCAACAGGTAAAAGGTAATAGATTAAGCTAGCAATAGCTGGCATTTAAATAAGAAGTTTTTACATTAAGAGATATATACGACAATGAAGAAATTTTTGTTAGGAGTAGCTGTGGCTGTAGTAGCCTTGCTATTAATAAAGTATTTTACTGATAAGAAAGAAGACAAAGAGAGATTGGAGGCTGATACGGCTCTGATACAAACGCAAATAGCAAACGTAAGCAAGTTGGTTGTTACTGAAGGACATTTTGCAGAAGTACTCTCGTATACCGATACTCAAAAGTACTTTATGGATTTGCTTTCGTTTGATAAGAAAATCCTCACAGTAGTAAATGCTGATGTAACGGTAGCTTACGACCTGCACAAAATCAGCTATGAGGTAAACGAAGAGCAAAAGAAAGTCATCATTAAATCGCTGCCAGAGGCAGAGGTAAAGATATACCCAACGATGAAATATTACGACGTGAGCCAGAGTCAGGTGAACCCTTTTACTCCTACCGATGTAGAGAAGATACAGAAGAAGGTAAAAGCCGAGTTGGAACGCAAAGTGAATGCTTCAACCCTAAGGAGCAATGCCGAAAATCGATTGCTTACTGAACTTTCTAATCTTATTTTTGCTACCCGAGCTGTGGGCTGGACGTTAGAGTACCAAAATACGCCTATTGAGAGTAGAGAAGATTTTAAAATGCTGAAACCATAACAAAAGTGTATTAGTTTTGATTATTTTCTGTATATTTGCCCCATAAATCAAATATTGAATATTCACTTATGAAAACGGAAAAACAATTAAATATTAAATATAGCGTTTTTGAGGGAATTACTGACCTGCCAAAAAAAGCACAAGAACTAATGCAACAAGCGATTATGGCTAGAGAAAATGCTTATGCTCCTTACTCCAAATTTAAGGTAGGAGCGGCGGTTCGTCTTAAAAACGGACAAATTTTCATAGGTTCTAATCAGGAGAATGCTGCTTATCCGTCGGGGTTATGTGCTGAAAGAGTGGCTATTTATCAGGCTTCTACCCAATGTCCTGATGAAGAAATAGAGATGATTGCTATTTCGGGTACTGCCGAAGACCCTACTTGTTACCCTGTTTCTCCGTGTGGAGCGTGTAGGCAATCACTTTCAGAATACGAGACTAAGCAGAAAAAGCTAATACCTGTTTATTTTATGGGAGCAGAAGGGAATATCATCAGAACAGCTTCTATTAAAGATTTACTACCTTTCCTTTTTGACGGTAGTTTGATGTAAAAGTGCGAGCCACACGGACAGGTGAGAGTTAATAGATAAACGTAAAAAAGAAATACAAAGAGTAACTGCTATAAGGCAATGGTATGAAAAACCATTGCCTTATTTTTTGCAAAAGAAAGGGATTTACAAAAGTGCATTATCGGAGTATTTCGGATATACACGGAAGATATCGAAGATAGGGTTATGGTATAGTTAGCTTATAGAAAGCTTATAGGAAGCTTATACGAATCTTGGACGATTGATATAGGAAAGGTATATAAATAGTTAATAATGAGAAGTTAAGAGCAGATATTAAAAAGTTAAAAAATGTTAATTAAGCGAAGAGTAATGAGGGGAGAAACGAAAGTAAAAAGTGTATTAGGAGGAGGAAGGTGATTTCAACTGGGGTGGTTATCCGTTTGAAAGGCGAAGGTAGAATAATGATAAGATAGGGTGAAGGTGAAGTATATTTAAAAAAATAATTTACACATTTGGTGTAGAAAAAAAGTGATATCCTTTGCTAATTATACTTTATTTTATATTTTTGCACCAAATTACATTATCTCATAATGTACCTATCTGCCAAAAAAGAGGTTATAACGTTATAGCAATAATTTGGTTTATAGGTGTTTAATTATTTCTTATAAGATGTCAGCAAAGCAACGTTTAACCTTATTTCTACTACTTTTAGCAGGATTCAGTGTTCAAGCACAAGTAACCCCTACGACCCAAACCGCTACGAGTACTCAAACTGAGACGACTGTGCGGAATGGCATTGGGCGTATAGGGTTAGAGCAACCTAAAAGCATTGTGCATCAGTACACCTATAACCCGACGCTCGACCGCTATGTATACACTGAGAAATTAGGGAATTACGACCTTTCTACCCCTATGTTTCTCACGGTACAACAATATGAAAACTTGGTGTTGCGTGAGCGTATGAAGGAATACTACCGAACTAAATTGGACGCCATAGGCGATACCCAAAGCAATACTGCCGATAAGAAAAAAACGCAACGTGACCTCTTGCCCGAATTATACGTAAATTCTGACTTTTTTGAAAGCGTGTTCGGGGGGCGCAATATAGAACTGATTCCGCAGGGAAGTGTAGGGGTAGATTTAGGCGTACGCTATACGCGCAACGACAACCCCGTAGTGAGTCCGCGTTACCGCAGTTCGTGGGGCTTAGATTTTGAACAGCGCATCAGCTTAGGGCTTACCGGTAAGATAGGTACACGCCTAACACTTAACGCTCAGTACGACACACAAGCCTCTTTTGATTTCCAAAATGTATTTAAATTAGAATATACCCCTGATGAAGACGATATCGTACAAAAAATAGAATTGGGTAATATCTCAATGCCGATGTCTAACTCACTCATCACAGGTTCGCAGAGCCTTTTCGGGGTGAAGACAGAACTTAAATTTGGGCGCACTACTATCACGGGTGTTTTCTCTGAACAGAAATCGGAGCGAAAGACCGTAAGTGCCCAAGGCAGTGGTACTATTACAGAGTTTGAATTTTCGGCTCTTGACTACGACGAAAACCGCAACTACTTCCTCGCACAGTTCTTCCGTGATAACTACGACCGCGCTTTAGAAAACTACCCATTTATCAATAGTAAAGTGCAAATTACCCGTTTGGAGGTGTGGGTAACCAACCGCAATAGCCGTATGGGGAATATCCGCAATATCTTGGCTGTACAAGACTTAGGTGAACCCAAAATGGAGAATACGCGTTTGGGAAATAAAGCAGGAGCCAGCTTCTTTAATGCTACCACCAATAATATGCCTGCCAATGGGGCTAACAAATACGACCCTACACGTTTGGGCACGCCAAATTCGGTACTTACTAGCGCTATTCGCGATGTGGCTACGGTACAACAAGGTTTTGGCACGAACAGCTCCTACGTGAGTCAGGGTTACGACTACGCCGTTATAGAGAACGCTCGTAAACTTGAAGAGGGAGTGGACTATAAAGTAGATACCAAACTCGGTTATATATCGCTGAACACAGCCCTTAGTAGCGATGAGGTATTGGCGGTAGCTTATCAATATACCTACGGTAGCCAAGTGTATCAAGTGGGTGAGTTTGCCAACGACGGTATCTCGGCAACTACCAATCAGTTCTACGGAGGTGGTAACAATGCAATTACCAACAACCTTTTGGTGTTGAAGATGCTTAAAAGTAACCGCTTAAATGTGAAAGACCCTATTTGGGATTTGATGATGAAGAACGTGTATTCAGTAGGTTCGGCACAGCTTTCAGCAGAAGATTTCCGTATGAATATCTTCTACTCCAACCCCTCCCCTATTAACTATATCGAAAAAGTAAACAATAACGGTTGGCCTACAGGATTGGAAGACCGCATTTTGTTAAATCTCTTCAACTTCGACCGCCTCAACAAATACAACGACCCTCAGCCAGGTGGTGACGGGTTCTTTGATTTTGTTCCGGGCATTACCGTAGACGAACAATACGGAAAAATATTCTTTACCAAAGTAGAGCCTTTTGGTGAATACCTATACAACACCTTAGGTGGTGGTGCAAATTATGATGACCCCGCAACTTATAATGACAATCAACGAAAATACGTATATACTTCACTATACAAAAATACGAAAACCCAAGCCCAGATGGACGGTGATAAGAATAAGTTCCAAATGAAAGGACGCTATAAGTCATCGGGTAGAAGAGGTATATCCTTAGGAGCTTTCAACATACCTCGTGGTTCAGTAACGGTAACAGCCGGTGGGCGTATACTGGTTGAAGGATTAGACTATTTAGTAGACTATCAATCAGGAATTGTGGAAATTATCAATCCGAGTCTTGAAGCGAGCAACTTGCCTATACAGGTTTCAGTAGAGAACAACCTGATTTTTGGAGGGAAAACCACCCGCTTTATGGGCGTGAATGTAGAACACAAATTCAACGATAAGTTTATCATTGGAGGTTCTATCGTGAACCTACGCGAACGACCTTATACCCAAAAGACCAGCTACGGACAAGAAGCCGTAAACAATACTATCTTCGGTTTTGGAGGAACTTACTCTACTGAGCTACCTTTCCTAACTCGCTGGGTAAACCGTATTCCTACGATTAAGAGCGATGCGCCGTCGAATCTATCTATACGAGGTGAATTTGCTTACCTAAGAGCCGGTACCCCTAAGGCAGATGATTTTGACGGGGAAACTACCGTGTACTTAGACGACTTTGAGGCAGCGCAAGCCACTATTGATATGCGTTCGCCCCTTGCGTGGAAATTGGCGAGCACGCCTTTGGAATTTGGACAAGGTAGTGGTACAGCTTCACGCACCCTATACGGTAACGGACCTGATGACCCCGATAACCTACGCAATGGTTATGGGCGTGCCAAACTGTCGTGGTATACCATAGACCCTGTGTTCTATTCAAACCAAAAGCCTTCGGAGATAAGTAGTAGCGAAATCTCTAAGAATAGTACACGTCGTATTTTTATAGAAGAAATCTTCCCACAACAGCAATTAGCCCAAGGACAATCGTTAGTACAAACTACCTTAGACTTAGCTTATTATCCTAATGTAAAAGGGCCTTATAACAACGACCCAAGTTTTGCTTCTCGTACTAAAAACGACAAATGGGCAGGAATTATGCGCGGTATGAGCTATTCGGATTTTCAAGAAAGTAACATAGAGTTCTTGCAGTTCTGGGTAATGGATCCTTATTATTCAGGTGAATACAGTGGTGATGGAGAATTGGTGTTCAACTTGGGAAATATATCAGAAGACGTACTTAAAGACGGTAGGAAACAGTATGAAAACGGCTTACCAGGACTTTCTTCTACTTCAAGTATTAATACCTCGTCTTGGGGTAAAGTACCTGCGGCACAATCACTGATATATGCTTTTGATGACAACTCATCTAACCGTGCCTTGCAAGATATAGGATTAGATGGACTCACCGACGCCGAAGAATCGAGAATATACAACAATAACGTAGCTACCTCACCTAACGACCCTGCGATGGATAACTACGAATACTTTTTGGCGCGTAGTGGTGGTATCTTAAACCGTTATTACAACTACAATGGTACGCAAGGAAACTCGCCTGTGGCAGTGACTAATACGAACAGAGGTTCGACCACAATTCCTGATTATGAAGATATCAACGGTGATTATACGATGAACACCGCCAACAACTACCTTGAATACAGAGTACGTATTAAACCTAATATTACCACTGCTGACCCTTATGTGAATGATATTCGCGTGGTATCGGTAGAAGCACCTAACGGGCAACAAGTAAGTGCCCGCTGGATACAGTTTAAAATACCGATTGCCAGCGGTGAGATGTGGCGAGAAGGGTTCCAATACCCATTGAACAACAACGACAAGATGGATATCATCAACTCGATGACCCATATGCGTATGTACCTTACAGGCTTCCCTCAAGAAATGCTATTACGCTTTGGTACACTTGACCTTATTCGCGGTGATTGGCGTTATTACAATTATACCCTCAGCACTGATAAGGACGACCCAAGTGATGACGGCACCAAAGTAGAAATCAATTCAGTAAACTTAATTGAGAACGAAACTCGTCAGCCTATCCCTTACCGTATGCCACCAGGGGTACGCCGTGAGCGTATTAATACCAACAACACCTTGGTAGAACAAAACGAGCAGGCTTTATCTTACATAGTGGATAACCTTGAAAACAACGATAGTAGGGCGGTATACAAGGCAATGCGCTTTGACCTTCGACAATACAAGTATATCAAGATGTTTGTACACGCTGAAGCCTATAAGAACAAACCGCTGAGCGATAATCAGGCAGTGGCTTTCTTGCGGGTAGGTACTGACTTTAACGACAACTATTACCAAGTGGAAATACCCTTACAGGTAACGCCTGCGGGTGCTTCGACAGAGCAACTGATATGGCCACAAAACAACCAATTGGTTATCCCAATGGACGTGCTCACCAAGTTAAAAGCTATCAGCATACGCAACCAAACAATGAGTGATGCAGTATACTACGATGCAAACTTCAATGTAGTACCTGAGAGTGCGCCACACGTAGCGGGACAAAACCGTTATGTAATCAAAGGGAATCCATCGCTCGGTAGTGTAAGAGCCGTAATGATAGGGGTGAAAAACATATCGGGCAGTAATGGACTGAGTGGGGAATATTGGTTCAACGAATTGCGTGTAGCCGAATTGGAAAACCACGGCGGTTGGGCAGCCGTAGGCTCTCTTGATGCGAATGCCTCTGAACTAATGAACATCTCGGCTACAGGACGTATGCATACCGTAGGTTTTGGAGCGGTAGACCAAGCTCCTAATCAGCGCGCCTTAGAAAGTACCCGCGAATACGATGTAATGATGAACATCAATGCGGGGAAACTGCTTCCTCCTAAGTGGAATATGCAAATACCAGTAGGTTTGAATCACTCGCAGAAACTCTCGACCCCAGAGTACGACCCCGTATATCAAGACATCAAATTAGAAGACCGATTGGACGTAGCACAAAACGCACGCGAGCGAGAAATTATTAAAGAACAAGCGGAAGATTATACACTAAGACGCGGTATTAACCTCATCGGGGTGAAGAAAAACTTAGGCGAAGGACAGAAAAACCGTATTTACAACATAGAGAACTTTACTTTTAACTACGCTTACAACGAGAAGAATCACCGCGATTACGAGTTGCGTTACGAAGATGAACAACAAGTGCGCGCAGGCTTTATGTACAACTATACTTTCAAACCTACTGCCGTAGAGCCTTTCAAGAAAAGTAGTAAGTTTGCTAATAAGCGCTATTGGCAATGGTTAGCAGATATAAACTTGAACATTCTGCCTACCAGCATTATGTTTACTAGTGATATCAATCGTTCTTTCACCAAGCAATTGTTTCGCGATGTACATTTTGATGGTGTGAATGCAAATCAGCAAAAAGCACTCCCTGAGCTACAACAGCGCAATTACCAGATGAATCACCAATACGCTATCAACTACAATTTGACTAAATCATTGCGATTGAACTTCAATGCCACTAATAACAGTATCATTCGCAATTACTATGTGTACGATGGCAATGGGGATATATCAGGCATTAATAAAGAAGTATCACTTTGGTCAGATTTCTGGGATTTAGGAACTCCAGACCACTTCTTCTCGAAGTTTCAAGTGAACTACGATTTGCCTTTTAGTAAGTTTCCTTTCTTTGAATTTATGAAAGCTAACTATACTTATTCTGGTGATTTCGACTATCAGCGCGGTTCACAAACTCTCTTACAGTTGGCACGCCAAGAAGTAAACACCTTGCAAAACGGTAACACACATAACTTTACAGCAAACCTTACTTTCGACCAGCTGTATCGTTACTTAGGCGTAAAAGCTACTCCAAGAGGAGAAAAAGCCAGTGTAGCTAAAACTTTCTTGACAATGCTTAAAACAGTAGGAGTGAACTACTCAGTTACCAATGCCCGCACCATACCAGGATATACGCAACAAGTAGGCTTCTTAGGCACCTTTAAACCATCGGCAGGCTTTATGTTTGGCGACCAAACTGACTTGCGTTACGAGATGGCAAAACGCGGTTACCTTACTGAATTCCCTGATTTCAACGACCAATACATTAAATCACAAGAAAGACAACTATTGCTTACGGCTAATTTGCAACCTGTCCCTGATTTGCAAATCAACTTAAAGGCTAATCGTCAGTATACCGAGAACTATACTGAAACCTTTGAAGTGCGGAACTTTGTTTATAATCCATTAGTAGGTAACCAAGTGGGTAGCTTCAATATCTCTACCAACTTGATAGCTACTACCTTTAATAAGATTGATGAATACAAGTCGGAAGCCTTTGAACGTTTCAAAGAAAACCGACTTACCGTAGCGCGTCGTTTGGCTGAGGCGCGCGGTTTGAATCCAGCCAGCGTAGATGCAGAAGGTTACCCTATAGGTTATAGCAAAAAGAGCCAAGCAGTGATGATACCAGCTTTCTTTGCAGCCTATTCAGGAAGTAGCGCCAGTGGCGTATCGCTTGACGCTTTCAAGAATATTCCTATCCCTGAGTGGAATATACGCTATACCGGACTAATGCGCGTAGAGTTTATTAAGAATACTTTCCGTCGTTTCTCATTGGCACACGGTTATCGTGCTAGCTACTCGCTTAGTGAGTTCCGAACTAACTTAGAATATGAACCGGCTAACCCTAATAAAACGAACGTAGCAGGCGATTTTCTTAATGAGAAACTCTATTCTACTGTTACGCTCGCTGAGCAATTCAATCCGCTTATTAGGGCAGATATGGAATTCAAAAACTCTATGAGCTTCTTGGCAGAATTCAACCGAGACCGTACTATTTCTATCAGTTTAGATAATGATTACCTAACTGAGATTCTCAAACGCGAATACAAATTCGGGGTAGGATACCGATTTAAAGATTTGCGTTTCGTTACCCGAGTAAATGGTAATCTCACTACCTTGAAGAGCGATTTAGTACTGAAAGGTACTCTTTCTTACCTCAATGAGTTTACGGTAATACGCAATATGGAAATATTCAACAACCAAGTAACGGCAGGACAAACCTCGTGGTTGGGTAACCTCACTGCCGAATATGCTCTTACTCGTAACCTTTTGGCATCGTATTATTTCCAATACAATTTCTCTAAATCAGCTATCTCAACTGCCTTCCCAATCACGACTATTCGCACAGGACTTTCAGTGAAATATACCTTTCAATAATTAGCTAATTTGGATACCTACAAAACCATAGCTACCTCGGTAGAAGAGGTGATTTTTAAGAAGAAAAGCAGTAAGTTTTTAGGCTATGCTTTCCCAATTACTTCTGAAGAGGAGATAAAGGTGCATCTCGAAGCTGTGAAGAAAGAACATTTCTCGGCACGGCATTGGTGTTATGCGTGGCAGTTGGGATATGGCACTACCCAGCGTTATCGCACTAACGACGACGGTGAACCTAACAATACAGCAGGGATTCCTATTTATGGACAAATACAGTCATTTGAGCTTACTAACGTACTGGTGGTAATAGTGCGCTATTTCGGAGGGATTAAATTAGGGGTAGGCGGATTGGTGCAGGCTTACAAAACTACTGCTCAACTCACCTTGCAAGAAGTAGAAATTGTAGAAAAGCGCATTACCGAGGAACTCATCATCAGTTTTGAATATCCACTGATGAACAAAGTAATGCGGGTAGTAAAAGAGCAAAACCTCACTATCAGTCATCAACTGCTCACTGAAAACTGTGTGCTACATTTAGCCGTACGACAAAGTGATTTTATAAAAGTAAAAGAGATTTTTAGTAATCTCTTTGGGGTACATATAATAGAAGAAGATTAGGGTGTTTCTTTTCTTGGGTGCTTACTTTCTATATGAGGATGGTAATATTGATTGCCTATTTGTATTTCCTCTTTAAGAATAACAAGAAAGAAATCAGAGTTTTCATTTTTCTAATACAAGTATAGGGTTTTCAGAGCGCATTGCAGGGCGCTTGGTCTCTAAGTTGGGTTTATAAAAACTATTATCAATCTTTACTATACATTCCTGCTCTGACTCTCCTCCCATAAAAGCTTCCCACTTACTCAGATGAACTGTCTGTAAGTTGTATTCATTACCTTTGTGTGGTCTATGAACAAAGGCGTAAGTCCTTCGTACACTAATATATAATCCCAATAGAGGGTACGCATTTCTATTTTGCTGTATACAGCAGGAATAAATAAATAAGGCTTTTTTGACGAAGAGTTAATATCATAAGTAAAATAGCCTACTTTATCACCTATCCCTAAATTATAACTTTTTCCACTACATCGTTTTTCAATATAACTATAAATAAGAGGTAAGATAGGTACTCCTGAAGGTTCTAAAAACCCGTAGCATCTTTCTTTTTGTGCTATAAACAAAGGGTGACTGTCTACTGATTTATCATACTGCAAAGCATCGTATTCTAAAGGAATGATCATCTGACCATTTTTATCAATCGTTCCCCACTTGCCTCCTTGTTCTACGATAAAGAAACCATCGGTATAGGCGCTGATATAATCATATTGAGCAGGTATGAACAATTTTCCTCCCTTGTTGATACCATATTTACCATTTTCAAAAAAAGGAATCATCAGCTCTTCATCATTGATACGCTTATAAATATGCTTCAGTTTATAGGAATAACCTGTTCCTAATATAACTAATACAACCCCCTCATTATCTACATAAGTATCCACTCTCAAATTTCCTTCTTCAGTAGGGCGCAAACGCAACCGGTGAATATAAATCCTCATATAAATAGGAAAATAAGGTTCTATTTCACGAGCAGCATAATAGCGCCAAAAGCGCCGTTTTTGCTTACCTTTAAAGCCTCTTACTACAGGAATAGTTGAGTCATTAGCAATTGAGTCGTAAGTTACAAACAAAGAATCTTTTTTAAAATGCAACCGAAAGCTGTTCACTACTGCCTTTTGCTGTTGATATTCCAAAGGTACAAAAGGAAATTTACGTTCATTATCTCCTTCCTTTTCTTTAGAAAAAGCATAAAAGGGCACATCATTTAGCACCGTCATATCTACTGTTTTACAAGCGATAAGTAAGAAACATAAAATAAAGGGTAAGAGGAGTTTCATTGTTAAGAACTAGAAGTTAAAAACTTTGCCAAAGTTTTTCTATCTGCACGGCGCGCTCCCTTGACAAAGTTGAATATTATAGAGAGCTACACTTTCTTCACTATAAAGTAGTTTTTCTTTCCGCGTTGTAATAAGATAAATTTCTCATCTACAAGGTCTTTTTCCCCTATTTGATAGTCTTCACCTACTTTCTCTTTATTTACGGAAATAGAGTTCTCTTTCAAGGCACGACGTGCTTCGGAGTTAGAACTAATGAAGCCCGTTTTTGCTGAAAGAATGGCAATCATATCAAGTCCACCAGTAATATCGGCGGCACTTACTTCGGCTTGAGGTACGCCGTCAAACACTTCTAAGAAAGTTTTCTCGTCTAAAGTGCGTAAATCGGCAGAAGTAAAGTTACCAAAGAGGATTTGTGATGCTTTTTTAGCTTTCTCAAGCTCTTCGCGTCCGTGTACTAATAGGGTGAGTTCTTCAGCTAATTTGTTTTGCAATATGCGCAAGTGAGGTGCCTCGGTGTGCTGTGCGATGAGAGTATTGATTTCCTCTTTGCTGAGCATTGTAAAGATTTTAATATAACGTTCTGCATCGGCATCGGAAGTATTAATCCAATATTGGAAGAACTTATAAGGCGAAGTTTTCTCAGGGTCAAGCCATACGTTACCGCCTTCACTCTTACCGAATTTAGTACCATCGGCTTTAGTAATCAGCGGACAAGTAAGGGCATACGCCTTTCCTCCAGCAATACGGCGAATGAGCTCGGTACCAGTGGTAATGTTTCCCCATTGGTCAGAGCCGCCCATTTGCAAAGTGAGGTTTTTCTCACGGTAGAGATGCAAAAAGTCATAACCTTGCAAGAGTTGGTATGAGAACTCAGTAAACGACATTCCATCGGTATTTTCATTAGGGTCGAAGCGTTTTTTTACCGAATCCTTAGCCATCATATAGTTTACGGTGATGTGCTTACCAATGTCGCGAATGAATGAAAGGAACGAGAAGTCTTTCATCCAATCGTAGTTATTCACGAGTTCAGCACGATTAGAAGCTTGGCTTTCAAAGTCGAGAAACTTAGCTAACTGCTTTTTGATACCCGCTATATTGTGTGCTAATACTTCTTCAGTGAGCAAATTGCGTTCTACCGATTTACCTGAAGGGTCGCCTATCATACCTGTTGCACCTCCTACAAGTGCATAGGGTTTATGACCGCAATTTTGGAAATGGCGCAACATCATCACGCCCACCAAGTGACCAATATGCAGTGAGTCAGCAGTAGGGTCTATTCCCACATAAGCGGCCCGTAAGCCTTCCATAAGGTGTTGTTCCGTTTCAGGCATTATATCCTGAATCATACCGCGCCAACGCAATTCTTCTATAAAATTCTTCATTAGTTTTGTTCGTTTATAATCTATTTGGGTGCAAAGGTACGAAAAAAGTAAAAACACTTTTTTCTTCTTGCTAAAGTTCTAAATAAGTAAGTATAAATATCTGTCTATAGTTGATTTATTATTCGCTTTTTCTTCGGTTTAGATTCGTCATTTGTTCGCCTTTCCTTCGTTCTTTGTTCGTCTTTTGTTCGTCTTTTGTTCGTCTTTTGTTTATCTGCCCGTGCGGCTCGCACCTGCCTGTGTGGCTCACTCCTATACCCTAAGCTTATTGCTCAAACGATTGCATTTCCACTAACTTTTTATACATACCGTTCTTTTGTATCAGTTCAGTATGGGTACCCTGCTCTACTATTTGCCCTTTTTGCATTACTACTATTTGGTCAGCATTTTGGATTGTTGAAAGCCGGTGTGCAATCACTACCGAAGTGCGGTTCTTCATCATATTTTCTAAGGCATTCTGTACCAAACGCTCGCTTTCAGTATCAAGTGCCGAAGTTGCCTCATCGAGTACCATTATAGGTGGGTTTTTCAGTACTGCACGAGCAATACTAAGGCGTTGTTTTTGCCCGCCACTCAGTTTACTACCTGCATCGCCTATGTTGGTATCGAAACCCTTGGGAAGGTCTTTTATAAATTCATAAGCATTGGCTATTTTAGCCGCTGTCACTAGTTCTTCATCAGTAGCATCGGGCTTTCCTATCAGCAGATTGTTCTTTACCGTATCATTAAAAAGAATAGAATCCTGCGATACCACCCCTATGAGCTTTCGCAAGGAGGCAGTTTGCATATCTTTTACGTTCACCCCATCGATAAGTACCTCTCCCTGATTTACATCGTAAAAACGAGTGATAAGGTTCGCAATAGTACTCTTGCCACTCCCCGATTGTCCTACTAAGGCAATTGTCTTTCCTTTAGGTATTTCCAAAGAAAAATGACTGAGTACGGGCAGTTCAGCATACGCAAAAGTAATATCTTTCAGAGCTACAGCAGTGGTAAAATCAGAAATTACAACAGGATTTTCACACTCTTTAATAGGATTCTCGTAATCAAGGATTTCCAAAATACGCTCGGCTGCTGCATTCCCTTTTCGCATATCGTATGATGCCTTACTGATAGCCTTAGCGGGGGTGAGAATATTGTACGCCAATCCCATAAAGGCAATGAATTGAGTGCCCTCTAATGTTTTATCTACCAACACTAACGAGCCTCCAAACCACAGCAAAATAGCAATCATCAGGATACCGAGAAACTCACTCATTGGCGACCCTAAGTTCTGACGGTTCATTACCTTATTGCTCAATCGGTTAAAAGTATTACTAGATTCCTTAAATTTCTTAGAAAAAATACCCTCAGCATTAAATGCCTTTATAATGCGCAATCCCCCTATAGTCTCTTCTATGAGCGAAAGAAATCGCCCTTGCTCTTGTTGTAAAGCTATTGAATTCTTTTTTAGTGATTTACCTATCCTCGAAATTACTGCCGCTGCAATAGGAATAAATACAAAGGTAAATACTGTAAGTTTCACGCTAATACCTAGCATCACCAAAATAGAAAAGAGAATAGTAAGAGGTTCTCTCACAAAAGCCTCCAATCCCGAGAGCAATGAGTATTGTACTTCGTTTACATCACCTACCATACGCGACATAATATCGCCTTTGCGCTGTTCTGAGAAAAATGCTATCGGTTGGCTTACAACCTTTTTGTAAAGTGCATCACGCAAATCGCGTAATACACCATTGCGAAGGTAAGTGATGAAAAAAGAAGCTAAATAGCTAAACATATTCTTCAGCAAGAAGAGTGAAATTACCAAAGCAATCACTATTCCAAGAGCCCAAATAGTATTTTCTCCCGCAAGAATTCCTACTTTGTAGTTTAAGTAGGCTTTACCATAACTCCCTAAATCCAACAAATTACCCGAATATACAGGAGCTTCAGCTACTGTTTGCGCTTTGCCAAAAAGTACATCAAGCATCGGGATAAGTGCCACAAACGAAAGTGCACTAAAGAGTGAATAAAGAATATTGAAAAATATGTTCAGTATTGCCTGTTTCTTATAAGGCAATATATAAGGGATAAATCTCTTGAGTTTCATCTTATTTCTTGTATTTCTTAACCGTTTCGTCCCTTCTTAGCTTTTGATTATCGGTATACACAAACTTAGGAACGAAATAGATTTGGCGAGGCACTTCGTATTTCAGTATATCTTTATCCATATAAATATCGTGTGCCAAAGTAGGGTAATCCTTCTCCTCACCCTGTACGTAAAGCACTGCTCGTTGTCCTAATTCATCATCAGGTTCTTTAGTAATAAAGTAATCACCTTTGATGTACTTCTTAATCTTGTGCTCTACACTTTCTGGAAAGACTTTAAAGCCTCCCGAATTGATAATATTGTCAAAACGCCCTAACCACTCAAATTCACTATGCGATATGAGATTTACAATATCATTAGTAATCACAGGGTGGTCGGCAATCAAAGGTGCATTAATTACCAAACAATTGCGGTCGTCTTGGGTAAACGTAACATTAGGCATTGCTTTATAGGTAGTTTCGTGCTCCATCGTGTGATTTACCCTGCGCATCGCAATATGCGAAATAGTTTCAGTCATTCCGTAAGACGAATACACTTCTGTGGGAATATTCTGTAATTTAGCTTCTAATTCTCCATCAATAGAAGCACCTCCTAATATTACCTTCTTCACACGAGGCAAATCAGTAAGAGATTTCGCCGCTTGCAAAGGTATCATTGCACAGAAATCATAATCCTTACTGGTAAGCGATAAAGGCATAGACGAAGGGCGAATAATATCAAGGTGTAAACCTAAAATAATGGCGCGAATAAGCATCATCTTACCTGCAATAAAGTCAGCTGGCAAACACAACAAAGCACGATTCTTAGGTGAAAGATTAAGATATTCACCCGTAGCCAAAGCCGAATTAACCATACCTTGTTTCTTAAGGTGAATTTGCTTAGGAATGCCAGTAGAACCAGAGGTCGTCGCTTCTATATAATCCCTGTCGTCAAGCCAATCCAAAAGAAACCTCCCCACCGATTTGCGGTAAGGCAAACCATCTTTCACGTAGGCTACCGCCAAAATAATAAGTCGTTCTCTATCTATAGGAAATCCATTGATTCTAAAATCTTTATGTACAAATTTGTAGTCTATTTCGTTCATCTTAAATGTAATATTGTTTTAATAGCAGTGGCAAAGCTACAATAATTAAACGAAATGAGCAAAATTAAATGTAAAATCTTATATTTTCATCGTTACAATTCCCCCTCATTGGGTTTGTCGGCAATTACCCAACCATCGCTCTATTCTCATTTTACCTTTCCATTACTTTCGCTTCGAAACCTCGTTTTTAGCACTTTTAGCCTTGCTATATTACAGTATAAATCAACTACTTATATACCCTTTCTATA